>CASCGD010000041.1 GCA_949132985.1 uncultured Lachnospiraceae bacterium | reverse complement strand
TATGATGAACTACTATCTGCCGCTTAAGGGCATCGCTTCTATGCACTGCTCCGCAAATACTGACATGAACGGAGAGAACACCGCGATCTTCTTCGGACTTTCCGGAACCGGAAAGACAACGCTTTCCACCGATCCGAAGCGCCTCTTAATCGGCGACGACGAGCACGGCTGGGATGACAACGGCGTGTTCAACTTCGAGGGCGGCTGCTATGCGAAGGTTATCAATCTGGATAAGGAATCTGAGCCTGACATTTACAACGCAATCAAGCGCGATGCGCTGCTTGAGAACGTTACTGTTGACGCAGAGGGCAAGATCGATTTTAACGACAAGAGCGTGACCGAGAATACGCGCGTTTCTTATCCGATCAACCATATCAACAACATTGTAAAGCCTGTTTCCGCAGCTCCGGCAGCAAAGAACGTGATTTTCCTGTCCGCAGATGCGTTTGGTGTGCTTCCTCCGGTATCGATCCTGACGCCTGAGCAGACACAGTACTATTTCCTGTCCGGCTTTACTGCAAAGCTTGCAGGAACTGAGCGCGGAATCACTGAGCCGACACCGACCTTCTCAGCATGCTTTGGCCAGGCGTTCCTGGAGCTGCATCCCACCAAATATGCGGAGGAGCTTGTCAAGAGAATGAAGGAGAGCGGCGCGAAAGCTTACCTTGTAAACACCGGATGGAACGGAACCGGAAAGCGTATCTCCATCAAGGATACCCGCGGCATCATCGACGCGATCTTAAACGGAGATATCAAGGATGCACCCACCAAGAATCTTCCGATCTTTAACTTTGAGATTCCGACCGAGTTAAAGGGCGTTGACACCGGAATCCTTGACCCCCGTGATACCTATGCGGACGTTTCCGAGTGGGAGAAGAAGGCGGATGACCTCTCCAGCCGTTTCATCAAGAATTTTGCGAAATATGAGGGTAATGAAGCAGGAAAAGCGCTTGTTTCCGCTGGTCCGCAGAAATAAGCACCAAGAATTGTAACGGTACTTGGACAATTTTCAAAAAAATAAAAAATTTTCCATTGCGATTTACCATGTATTAAGTTATAATTTTTGATAGAAACTAAGAGGGACGCTAATGAAAAGCTTCAAGTGAACTTCACTTGAACGTCACTTATGACGTAACGCCTGAGATGTGCGACAACTCTTGTCATTTTGAACCTACATTTACTTTTACGGGATTCCTATATGACCTTTGCCGATGTCAGGCCTTATCTACGGATCAGAGGAAGGCAGAAGCAAGGCTGCGGTTGCCCACCTAGCCTCGGCTAGGAGTCAAAATACAAGAACCGGCATTTTGGGTTTTACAAAAGAGAAATGCAAAAGCTACAAAAGAGAAAGAGATTTCAGGGAAATACAAAAGATAAGATATGAAATACGAAAGAAGCTGCAGATGAGTGCTGCAGCTTCTTTTCCGTATATTTATACTGTGCATCAGACGATCTGCCGCACAGTATAACAGGATGCGCACAAGCCGTATAAAGAAATATGCCGCCTGGCGGCTGCGGTTGGCAAAACTCACGGTAGAGTTCATCCACCGTGAGTATAAAATCCAGGGGATGGTTCGTTGTCACAGATTGAGCGGTAAGAAGGTGGAATGTAGTGCATGAAAAGAAATCGGATGCTTGATAGAAATCATATGGTGGTGGTTGGCCTGCTTGCTGTTTGTGTGCTGCTGACCGTTGTCATTTTTATGGTCAGCGGCGACACAGTGCCTGCGGGATTAAGAGCACAGGCTGCGGTGACAAAAGAGGACGTTGCAGAGGCGTATGAGTTTTTAAATCAGGAGGAGGCGGTACATGCCGCTTTGGAGTCGGTGGACGGCAAGGTTACATACGGGGATTATCAGGATTTTTTAGAGCAGCTTCATTTGTGGGAAGCAGGTGATTTTTCAGATATATTTGACGGTGGCATCAGGGAGGGAGTGAGCTTTTCGGAGCTTGAGGAGAGCCGAAACCGGATTGCAGAGCTGTTTGATATGGATGTGGCGGTGAAGGAGGAGCCGGTGGCTGCGCAGGAGCCGATAAAGGCGCAGGCAATGCCGCAGACAGATGAAAATACTGTCATTCGCGTGCTGCTCTTGCAGGGGGATGAACCGCTTACAGATGAAGTTTATTTTTCTGCAAATGAGGCGTACACGATCACATGGCGCGGGAAGACGAAGGAGAAAGAGAAAAATAAGGTGATCCGTGCCGGGCTTTTAAAGCTTTCAGCGGGGGAGAGCGCCTGTGTTGAATCCGAAAACGGGGAGGTTTATCTGGCGAATCAGAAGGGGGAGCGAAGCACCTTAGGCTACAGAGGGCGCTTCGTGATCACGCGCTACAAAGATGGCTACGCCGTTGTCAACGAAGTCCCCATCGAACATTATCTTTATGGTGTGGTACAGAGCGAAATGCCTGCATATTTTGAGAAGGAGGCTCTAAAAGCGCAGGCAGTGTGTGCGCGCACCTATATCGTGACACAGCTCATGCAGGACAATTATCCGCAGTATGGTGCGGATGTGGACGATTCGGTGCGCTATCAGGCGTACAACAAGACTGCGCCGGATGAGCGGGTGATGGCAGCGGTGGATGCGACAAAGGGGCAGATTCTCACAAAGGGGAATCAGCCCATCAGCGCATATTTTTTCTCCACCTCTCATGGAATGACGAGCGGAACGGAGATTTGGGAGCTGGAATCCTGTGCTTATTTACAGCCTGTGCGGGGCAATGCGGGTGCCAGGGTGAAGAATCTTTCCGACGAAGAGACATTTTGTGCTTATATTGAACATATGGACGAGTCGGATTATGACTATGCGAGCAATTATTACCGCTGGAAAGCCGTGCTCGATCTCACAACGCATGGCGATCAGGCGACGGCACTGCTGAAAAAAATGATTAAAACCAATCCGCAATGTGTTATCATCGAAGACAATGAGGGAAACCGTGCAGACGCCGCAGCCATAGATGGGTTGAAGGAGGCACAGCGTCTGGAGGTTTTGAAGCGCTCGTATTCCGGCGCGGTGTTAGAACTTCAGATCTCATTTTCAGGCGGTACGGTGACGCTTTCCAATGAGAATTATATCCGACAGATGCTCGGCACCTGGATGGATACGCTGCAATACAGAGATGGCAGCAGCGCGCCTGCGGGCGACATGCTGCCGAGTGCATATTTTTACGTGCAGCCCGTCAAGGAGGGAATTGTGCTCTTTGGCGGAGGACTGGGGCACGGTATCGGCATGAGCCAGTACGGTGCTAACGGAATGGCGGCCGCAGGAAAGAAGATGGATGAGATTTTATCTTTCTATTATGAGGGCGTGAAGCTGCATCAGCTCTATCCGGGCGGGTGACTGAATACGTTTACAGATAAAGGATTTCTGTTTCATAAAAAGTGTGTGAGGATTTTGCATGAAGGTTATTAGGGAGATCATAAGATTTGTCGGAGAGTGTAGGGAGGATAACGTGACCGCCTACGCGGCGCAGTCCGCGTATTTTACGCTGTTGTCCCTGATTCCGTTCCTGCTGTTTTTCGGCGCGCTCTTAAAGTATACGCCGGTTTCACTGGAATTTTTAGAGCGTGGCGTGGTACTTGTGCTGCCGGAGTACGTTTCCGGGTTTCTCGTGAATATGATCCGGGAGACGTATGAGAGCTCGGCCGGGCTGATCTCTATCTCTGCGATCATTGCTATCTGGTCGGCGGCAAAGGGTATCCAGTATCTGACGAACGGTTTGAACCAGATGTATGACCTCACAGAGACGAGAAGCTGGCTCAAGCTGCGTTTTTGGTCGGTTATCTATACGTTTATCATGATTTTTTCCATTGTGCTTATGCTTGTGCTTCTGGTGTTTGGCCGGACGCTGCAAAACTGGCTGGTGCAGTATTTTCCTGCGGTGGCAAATATCACAAGCATTCTTCTGAAGCTGAAAAGTCTCATCGGCATCGGCGGCCTGACCTTTATTTTTGCACTCTTTTACTGGGCGTTTCCGAACCGAAAGGGAGAGGGCGGCCATCGAATCACTTACCGGGGGCAGCTCCCGGGCGCGTTCATCTGTTCCGTCGGATGGTATGTGTTTTCTTTTTGCGTGTCGATCTACGTGAACTATTTTAACGGGTTTTCCAGTTATGGCAGCCTGACGACGATTGTGCTCATTATGTTCTGGCTCTACATCTGCATGTACATCCTTATGGTCGGGGCAGAGGTAAATAATCAGTATTCGTACGTGATTGCGGTGGTTTTGAAGAAGCGGCAGAAAGGGACGGGGAGAAGGGGTTGACGGATGCGGCGCATTGTCCGGTAGAATTTTTGCCGTTGCGGCGGATGAAAAAATGTACTTGATGTTTTTCGCTTGCTGTGTTACTATGTGAAAAGTGTAAAAATGAAAGACAAATGCAACGATGGCGCACAGTAGCCGCATACGCTGCCGACAGAGAGAAGAGGTGATTCGCTGAGAGCCTTTTCCGGGTCAGGTATGAGCCGCAGGCCGTGGAAGGTCAGGGCGGGAGGGTGAATTTCACGCCGGAGCAGCACAGGGGAAGCGCGGATGCGTGGTAGTCTGTGACGTGAGCACACGTTACGTGCGAAAGAGTGTCAGGCGCAGGTGCGCCTGGAATTTGGGTGGTACCGCGAAGCATATTCGTCCCGGAATGAAAGTTCCGGGGCTTTTTTTATGCGCAGCCCCATGCACAGGAAGCATGCTGTTTAAGCGTTACATGGGGCATGCGGCGAGCAGGGGAAAGGACTCTATTTGATTGCGTACGCCCATACGGGGAAATGTGTCGCCTGCGGCGACAAGCATCCTGCGCGGCGAGCGGGGAGAAAGTCTTCCCTGCCGATCCGATTTACAAAAACTTATTATTTTAAGAAGGAGAACGATCATGAAGGAGAAGCTGCAAAAAATCAGGGAGCGGGCGATCGCCGAGATCGAGAGTGCGGGCGGACTTGACAGGCTAAGCGAGGTCCGAAGCGCGATCCTCGGCAAAAAAGGCGAGCTGACCGCGGTTTTAAAGGGTATGAAGGACGTTCCACCGGAGGATCGGCCGAAGGTGGGACAGTGGGTAAACGAGACGCGCGAGGCGATCGAGGGCATTCTGGCGGAGCAGACAAAGCGGCTGGAAGCGCAGGCGCTTCGCATCCGCTACGAGGCGGAGAAGATCGACGTCACAATGCCGTCTGTGACACCGGCAAAGGGTAACCTGCACCCGATCACGCAGGTGCGAAACCAGCTGATCGATATTTTTGCGTCGATGGGCTTTGAGATCTTCGAGGGAAGCGAGATCGAGACGGATTACTACAATTTTACCGCGCTCAACACACCGCAGGATCATCCGGCACGCGACATGCAGGACACGTTTTACCTGTCAAAGGAGTTTTTGCTGCGCACGCAGACGTCGGCGGGGCAGATCCACGTGATGGAGGCGAAAAAGCCTCCGATCAAGATTATTTCGCCGGGCAAGGTGTTCCGCTCCGACGACGACGCGACCCATTCGCCGATGTTTTCCCAGATGGAGGGGCTTGTGGTGGACAAGGGCATCACGCTCTGCGATCTGAAGGGAATGCTGGACGAGTTCGTGAAGCGGATCTTCGGGGAGCAGGTGACGACGCGTCTTCGCCCCTCTTATTTCCCGTTTACGGAGCCTTCGGTGGAGGTTGACGTGAGCTGCTTCCAGTGCGGCGGCAAGGGCTGCAAGCTGTGCAAGGGCACGGGCTGGATTGAGGTGCTCGGCGCGGGCGTCGTCAACAACAGGGTGCTCGCAGGCTGCGGCGTGGACACCGACGTGTACAGCGGGTTTGCGTTCGGCATCGGCATCGAGCGCATCGCCATGTTAAAGTACGGCATCAACAATATCAAGCTGCTGTTTGAGTCCGATCTGCGCGTGTTGAACCAGATCGACGATTAAAGGAGGGGAGAAAGATTATGTTAGCACCGTTAAGCTGGTTAAAGGATTATGTGGACATCGATGTGACGCCGAAGGAGCTGGAGGAAAAGCTCTTCTCCTGCGGCTTTGAGGTGGAGGAGCTGATCGAGGTCGGAAAGGACATTTCCGGTGTCGTGGTCGGTCTGGTAAAGGAGTGTGAGCCGATTCCCGAGACGCATTTGAGCCTGTGCCAGGTGGATGCAGGAAGCCACGGCACGTTTCAGATCTGCTGCGGCGCGGACAATGTGTGCGCGGGCAAAAAATTTCCGGTTGCGCTCGTGGGCGCGACGGTTTATGCAACTGCAAAAGACCACGTCACCATCGAGGGCGTGATGAAGATCAAAAAAGGAAAGCTGCGCGGCTATGAGTCGCAGGGAATGCTCTGCTCGGGGGTGGAGCTGGGCTTAAACGAGGATCTGTATCCGGGCGCGGGCTACAACGGCCTGCTCGTGCTGCCCGATGACGCAGAGGTGGGCGCGGATGTAAAGCCGCTGCTAGGGCTAAACGACTGGATCTTTGACATCGCGATCACCGCGAACCGCCCGGACTGCCAGAGCATTTACGGCATTGCAAGAGAGGTTGCCGCCGTTTTGAATAAGCCCTGTAAGGAGCCTGCGCTGGACTTCACCGAGACGGAGGTGAAAAAGGACGGCTTTACCGTGACCGTGGACGCGCCGGAGCTGTGCCCGCGCTACATCGCACACTATGTATACGATGTGAAGATCGCACCGTCCCCGGCGTGGATGCGCCGCAGGCTCTCGCTTGTGGGCATCGGCGGGATTTCAAATGTCGTCGATATCACGAACTATATTTTAAAAGAGCTGGGACAGCCGATGCACGCGTTTGACGACTCGTTTTTGCAGGGCAATGCGATTAACGTGCGGCGCGCCGCGGACGGCGAGAAGATCGTGACGCTGGACGAGAAGGAGTTTGAGCTGAACAGCTCCAACCTCGTCATCTGCGACGGGAAACGTCCGGTGGCGCTGGCGGGCATCATGGGAGGCTTAAACTCCGAAATTCTGGACACGACGACGGAGGTCATGTTTGAGGCCGCTAAATTTATGCGCGACAATATCCGCAAAAGCTCCCGCGCGCTCGGGCAGTCGTCCGATTCGAGCGCGATGTACGCCAAGGGCGTCTACGAGTACACGACCGTGATGGCCATGAAGCGCGCGCTGCATCTGATCGAGGAGCTGGGCTGCGGAAAGGTTTCGTCCACACACGTGGAGGTATCCACCGGAAATTCCGTGGAGCCGCAGGAGATGAAGGTGAGTGTGAAGCAGGTGAACGGCGTGCTCGGCATCGAGGTTCCGGAGACGGAAATGCTGCGCATTCTCACTGCCCTGAATTTTGCACCGGCGATCGACGGCGATACGCTGACGATCCAGGTTCCGGCGTACCGCGAGGATATGGATTCGTATCAGGATGTGGCGGAGGAGGTCATCCGCATGTACGGTTACGATCATGTGAAGGGTACCTTTATGCCAACCGCCAGGGTGACGGCGGGCGGCCTGGATCTGCGGCAGAAGAGCGAGCTGAAAATCAAGCGGGCGCTCTGTGCGGCGGGGGCTTACGAGGGCATCCATTACTCGTTCTTCTCACCCTCCGATTTGGATCTGCTGCGCCTGCCGGAGGATGCGAAGGAGCGCCACGCAATCCGGCTGATGAATCCGATCAATATTGACCTGTCGCTCATGCGCACGACGCTCGCGCCGCAGATGATTCACGCGATGGCGCGCAACCAGAAGCGCGGCATGTTAGAGGGGCGCATTTTCGAGCTCGGAAATATTTTTGTGCCGAAGGAGCTGCCGCTGACCGAGTATCCGGATGAGCGTGAGACGCTTTGCGTGGGCGTGTTCGGGGAGAAGGAGTCCTTCTATACGTTAAAGGGCATGGCCCAGGTTGTGGCGCGCGCACTTGGCGTGACGTTTACGTACGAGGCGGGGACGCGGCCCTTCCTTCATCCGTATCAGGCGGCGGAGATTTTCTGCGAGGGTGAGAAGGCCGGCTACCTCGGAAAGCTCGCCTATGAGATTGCCGACGAGCTGGATATGCGCACACAGGCGTACGTCCTGGAGCTCGATGTGCGTTTGCTCAGCCGCTGGTACGGCAAGGAGCAGACGTTTACGCCGCTGCCGAGGTTCGCGCAGGAGAAGCGCGACTTTGCGTTTGTCGTGGATAAGGGGATTACGTGCGCGCAGATTGAAAGCGGCATTCAGGAATCCTGCAAATATGTGACGGATGTGCAGCTTTTCGATGTGTACGAGGGTGCTCAGCTCGGGCCGGATAAGCGCAGTATGGCGTTCTCCGTCGTGTTCACGCCCGCCGAGGAGGAGTTTGGCGGTGAAATGGTTGAGGGCTTTGTGAAGAAGATTCTGAAAAATCTGGAGCAAAAGCTCGGCGTGACGCTGCGCGCCTAGGAGGTCGCGAAAAGAGAAGAGGATAGAGAGGCGGGCGCTGCCGCTTAAATAGGAGGAAGGTAAAATGCGAAGCATTTTTTTGGAATGTCTTCCGACAACATGCCCGTGAGCTTTGCGAGCGGGCGATACTTTGAGCGGAGCGAACGGGCGCTGCCGCTTAACTTGCGCCCGTCTCACAATATTTTTTGTATATTTTTTGGTATAGAAGGAATGCAAAAATGAATGTCAGTGATTTTTATTATGATCTGCCGCAGGAGCTGATCGCGCAGGATCCGCTTGCGGACCGCGCATCCTCGCGGCTTCTCGTGCTTGGGAAGGAGGACGGCTCGATCCGGCACGAGACGTTTCGCGATGTGACAAAATATCTGCGTCCGGGCGACTGCCTCGTCCTCAATAACACGCGCGTGATACCGGCCCGTCTGTTTGGCGAGCGGGAGGACACGGGTGCGACAATTGAGCTGCTTCTCTTAAAGCGAAAGGAAAACGATACGTGGGAGACGCTTGTCAAGCCCGGGAAAAAGGCGCGGACGGGGGCAAAAATCGTTTTTGGCGGCGGGCTTCTGGCGGGCGAGATCACGGACGTGCTGCCCGACGGCAACCGTCTGATCCGGTTTTCTTATGAGGGGATTTTTGAGGAGATTCTCGACCGGCTGGGCCAGATGCCGCTGCCGCCGTATATTACGCACGTGCTGGAGGATAAAAACCGCTACCAGACCGTCTACGCAAAGCACGACGGCTCTGCGGCGGCGCCCACAGCGGGACTGCACTTTACGCCGGAGCTGCTCGATGAGATTCGCGGGATGGGCGTAAATATCGCGGAGGTGACGCTGCATGTGGGGCTTGGGACGTTTCGTCCGGTGAAGGTTGCGCAGGTGAGCGACCATCACATGCACAGCGAGTTTTACGAGATCGGCGCGGATGCCGCCGCATTGATCAATGAGACGCGGCGCGCGGGCGGCAGGGTCATCGCGGTCGGTACAACAAGCTGCCGCACACTGGAATCCGCCGCGGACGAGAACGGTTTTTTGCAGGAAAAAAGTGGCTGGACGGACATTTTCATCTATCCGGGCTATTCGTTTCGGGTCATCGACGCGCTGATTACGAACTTTCATCTGCCGGAGTCCACGCTTGTCATGCTCGTGAGCGCGCTGGCCGGGCGGGAACATGTCATGCACGCGTATGAGGAGGCGATCCGGGAGCGGTACCGGTTTTTCAGCTTTGGGGATGCGATGCTTATAATTTGACACAAAATGTTACATTTGTAAAGTAACGCTGGCACAGCAAAATAACAGGATTATGACAGCAGTCTATTTCATATAGGCTGCTTTTTCCGGATTGGGCAAAAGAAAAAGCAGGATACAACCTTTTCAGATTTCCTGCCTGGGTGTGTCGCCGGTGGGCGGCCGGTTATTTTTCCTGCATAGCCTGTAAGTTTACCATAGAAATAATTTGGTTCTGCATATCCTTAACAGTTTCTATCCTGATTCTGCCTGTATTTTTTCTTGCCATTTCAAAATCTATATCAGGAAACAATCTTTCACAAAAACGATTTGTTTCGGGAGATGCCCCCATTAAAACTGTTACAAGCGAATTGGTGTCAAACTGTTCTAACACTTTTTTAGTTGCTTTTCACACCCGAGCCATAGAATGCCCTCTGAGTACGCAGGGTCCGCCCCAGCGGAGCGAGGGCACTTGCTGCGGGAAAACGTGATTCATCTTTTTTCACAGGCAGATCCGCAGGCTTTGACACGGCTCTTGTCCGACAGTAACGGATATGCTATACTCTGAATACGGGAAACCACAAAGCCGGGCGGCTGCCCTCCATTTCGGAGGGGCGAACCCTCCGAACATCAACCACGCTTTTACAGGTGGGAAGGAAAGGAGGGAATGCCAATGTATGTTACATATGCTGATCTTATTCAGACTGGAATATTCATTTGCGCTCTCGTAGGGTTGTGCTACACAATCTTCCGGGGAAAAAGATAGCCGCCACTACTCGCAATAGTGACGGCTGTTTGTAAAAACAGGTCGTATTATTTGGGGTAGCCGCTTGTGTGGTTTCCCTTTTCAATTATTAAGATACCATATCCCGCGCAGCGATGCAAGGATTTTCGTATGAACAGTCACCACAACCCCGTAGCAGGTGCGTACCCAGGGGGCATGCTATGGCTCGGGTGTGAAAAGTAACCGGACACAGCAAAATAACAGGATTATGACAGCAGTCTATTTCATATAGGCTGCTTTTTTGCCGGCATATTTCCGGCTACATGCTCTTCTGTGATTTTTTGTGGAATCAGGTCTTGACCCATCACCTACAATATGTTAATATAAATACACCCACAAAATGTTAATATAAGAAAGGAGGACAAAATGGCACAGCAGATTTCTGAATCTGAACTGGTTCTGATGAAGATTATCTGGAAAAACGGAGGGGCGGCTCTATACGCCCTCATCATGGAGGAACTGCAGAAAGACAATAACGAATGGAAAAACAACACCGTGCTTACGCTGCTTTCCCGGCTGGTAGAAAAAAAGTTCCTGAAAGTCAGAAAAATCGGCAGGAGGAACGAATATGTGGCTGTGGTAACGGAAGCGGATTACCAGACGATGCAGACGCACAGCTTTCTGGATAAGGTTTACGGCGGAAATGTGAGAAATTTAGTCTCAACCCTGTTACGGCAGGACATTCTCTCGGCGGAGGAGCTGAAAGAAATCGAAAGCTTCTGGGGAAAAGAAAATGAGTGAGTTTCTAAAAGTGCTATTGTCGCTGTCCGTCTCCGGAGGGCTGCTGCTTTTGCTCATTCTGGCTTTAAAGCCTTTTTATAAAAACAGATGCAGCAGGCGCTGGCAGTATTATATCTGGATGGCTGCTGTGCTGCGGTTTTTGCTTCCGTTTGCACCCGGGTTTACGGTGGTCGGAAGCCTGTTTGAACAGCTGGATGCGGCGGCAGTCACGGATGAAATATCTTTTGAAGAGGATGCGCCTGTTTCCGTGAATACGGGCAGCGACAGGTGTCAGGAACGGACCGCTTCAGACATGCGCTGGCTTTGCCTGTTTTTTATCTGGTCGGTGCCGGCAATGGTTCTGCTTGTCCGCAGGATAACGTGTTACCAGGCATTTACCCGATACGTCAAAGCAGGCAATACCAAAGTGGCGGAGCTTAAAACCCTGAATCTGCTGTCTGACTGGGAAGAAAAGCTGAGCGTCAGGCCGGGTGTGGAATTATCCTGTAATCTGTTTGTTACATCTCCGATTATGATCGGATTTTTTTGCCCGGAAATTATTCTTCCGGCCCGTGAGCTGGAAGAAAAAGAGTTATCTTATATTTTTGCGCATGAGCTGGTTCACTACAGGCAGAAGGATATGTTTATCAAATGGCTGGTGCAGATTGTTGTCTGCGTCCACTGGTTTAATCCGTCCGCGTATGTTCTGGAACAGAAAGTAAATCAATGCTGCGAATTATCATGTGATGAGACAGTCATATCTATGCTTGGAGCCAAGGAGCGGCGCGCATACGGAGACATGCTGATTTCCTTTTTGAAATCAGACAATTCCTGCAAAAGCTCTTTTGCTTCCGTTACATTAACGGAAGGAGCAAAGCAGATCAAAGAAAGGTTAGGTGCAATTATGAATTTTAAGAAAAAGAATCGGAAGGCGGTTGTTTTCACAGGTGCATTAACGCTGCTTTTTGCGCTGTGTGCAGTTTTTATCGGAGTCTATACGGCGGATCCTTCCCGGGCCGATGCGCATGCAGGCTCACACGACATCGGTCATTTGCAGACGAATCTCGCACGGCTGGAACAAAGCATTTCCTACCGGAATGGGAAGGTGCAGTTTACCATACCGAAGGGCCATGATTCCTGGAATATCCGGATTTATGGCCGCACAGCGATCAATGAGAGCAGTGGCATGAGCGTACACTATCTGACCGATGAAAGTGAGAGCGGAAGCTGGAAGAGCGGGGAAACCTACACGATTGATGTCTCCGGCGGCGGATACACGGAGTTATATTTTGATGCGGACAACGGCCGCGGAATGATTTCTGTTGATTTGACAGAATTACTTCCTGATAACCTGAAGTCGGCAAACCAGAACGAAGAGAGGTGACCGCGACAGTTCAGACCATTTAAAGATTACGTTCAGCAAAGGGCTGGATTCTTTGGATAAATTTACACATTCTCACGGACTTTGCAGCTGGTACAGCGTTGCATAATTAACGGTGAATCCTGTACTGACGGATCCTGCAAAGTCCGGGGCGAAACAATTACAAATTTGTCAGCCCTTTGAGAATGCGGTTTCGGCTTTCGCCATAAAGGAACGGCGGCTCTACGTCTCCCAGCGGAAACAGCGCAGGTAATTCTGATTTGCCTGCTCCCAGTTGACGACATGAAACCAGTCCTCTATATAAGCGGCCCTCTGGTTATAGTGTTTCAGGTAATAGGCGTGCTCCCAGACATCGATGTTGAGTATGGGAAACATGCCAAGCGCCAGGGGGGTATCCTGATTTTGCGTGGTAAGAATGCCTAAGTCTCCGGTCGCTTTCACCACAAGCCATGCGTAGCCCGAACCGAATACGGAGAGGGCTGCTTTTGTAAACGCGTTTTTAAATGACTCGTAACCGCCGAGCTCTTTTTCTATGGATTCCTTGAGCCGGCCGAAAGGCTGGCCGGAGCCGGGATTTTTCAGGCATGCGAAATAGAGCTGATGGCTGTAAACGCCGCCGCCGTTGTTTTTTACGGGAATTTGGATTTCCTCAGGAAGGCTGGGGATGTTTACAATCAGCTGTTCGAGCGTCCAGCTCTGGAACCGGGGATATGCGCTGAGCGTATCGTTTAAATTGTCAATGTAAGTCTGCAGATGTTTATCGTGATGCAGATGCATGGTTTTTTCGTCAATGTAAGGTTCCATTGCCTCATAGGCGTACGGCAGTGGGTGATTGACGAATTTGTAGTGTTCATTCATAGTCGCACCTCATTTTTGTGTTTGTTTTAGCAGATATGTTTTATCTTATATATGCTTGCCGGCTATGTGGTATGACAGATAAAGGGCTGTTGGCAAATTTCCGGTTTACATCTCCTTCGTGCCTGTGCTACAATAGGAGCACTTAGAGAGTATGCATATTTTATACTCGCGATCACTTAAATTTGCCAATTCGCCAGACTCATGAGCGTACAGCTACTATGCGGTAATGGTAAAGTTTATCGCTCGTGAGTATAAGAAACATTTTTGGAGGAGAACATGAGTAAGGTAGCGATTGTGACAGACAGCAATTCCGGAATTACGCAGGCACAGGGACAGCGATTAGGAATACATGTGATGCCGATGCCTTTTTATATTAACGAAACGATGCTGTTTGAGGAGATCGATTTAAGTCAGGAGCAGTTTTATGAGCGTCTGACAGAGGGTGCCACGATCAAGACGTCGATGCCGACGGTGGGCAGTGTGACGGATACGTGGAAGAAGCTGCTGGAAAATTATGACGAGATCGTGCATATTCCCATGTCCAGCGGGCTTTCCAGCTCCTGCGAGACGGCGATGATGCTGGCGCAGGATTTTGACGGCAGGGTGCAGGTTGTGGACAACCAGCGCATTTCCGTGACGCAGCGTCAGTCCGTGCTGGACGCGAAAATGCTCGCGGACGAGGGGAAAACTGCGGCAGAGATCCGGGACATTTTGATAGAAGAAAAATTTTTATCTTCGATTTATATTATGGTCGATACGCTGACCTATCTGAAGAAGGGCGGGCGAATCACGCCGGCGGCGGCAGCGCTTGGAACACTTTTGAAGCTGAAGCCGGTATTGCAGATTCAGGGTGAGAAGCTTGACGCTTTCGCAAAAGCGCGTACCGTGAAGCAGGCAAAGACGATCATGCTGGAGGCGATGAAAAAGGATTTTGCGGAGCGCTTTCACGATGCGTCCGGGGCAAACATGCACCTGGAGATCGCCTACACGTATGATTTGGAGGCGGCAAACCAGTTTAAGGCCGAGGTGCAGGCACAGTTTCCAAATCATGATATCGTCGTAAATCCGCTGTCGCTGAGCGTATCGTGCCATATCGGGCCGGGAGCGCTGGCGATTGCGTCCTCGCACAGGATCGGCGCGCCGGTATAGGAGCAAGTTACTTTTCGCTCTCCGTGACGTTACTATTCACGGCTCGGGAGCCGCTCATAGTAACGATTCGGGGCGATATTCCGAATTTTGCTGCGCAAAAATCGCCCCTCACTCCTGAATCATGTTCTCACGGAACGCGCAGCCAGTGCGCGTTCCTGGGGCGTGAAAAGTAACTCCGTGACCGCAAGCCAGCAGTATTCCATGAAAACAGCTCTTTACTTTCCCGATGGAATCATGTATAATCAGAAAGTAAAAACGGACGTTTAAAAAAGCAGGTTTTTACACCCCTGCTTTTTTTATGCGCAGATACCAAAAGGAGGAGGTACTACAATGGTTAAAGCAGTAGTTGGAGCAAACTGGGGCGACGAGGGTAAGGGAAAAATTACTGACATGCTTGCAAAGGATGCAGATATTATTATCCGTTTTCAGGGTGGAGCCAACGCAGGACACACAATCAAAAATAATTACGGCAAGTTTGCACTGCATACGCTGCCAAGCGGTGTGTTTTACGACCATACGACGAGTATCATCGGAAACGGCGTTGCGCTGGATGTAAGAAAGCTGTGCAATGAGATTGCGGACATTACGTCGAAGGGAGTTCCGGCGCCGAAGATTCTTGTGTCCGACCGCGCACAGATGGTGATGTCCTACCATGTGCTCTTTGACCAGTATGAGGAGGAGCGTTTGGGCGGAAAGTCCTTTGGCTCCACGAAATCCGGAATTGCGCCTTTTTATTCAGATAAATATGCAAAGATCGGCTTTCAGGTGAGCGAGCTGTTCGACGAGGAGCTTTTACGGGAGAAGGTTTCACGCATCTGTGAGCAGAAAAATGTGATTCTTGAGCATCTCTACCATAAGCCGGCGATAAAGCCGGAGGAGCTGCTCGACGAGCTGCACGGTTATAAGGAGATGATTGCGCCGTACGTGTGCGATGTGTCCGCATACCTTGCAAAGGCTTTGAAGGAGCGCAAGACGATCCTTCTGGAAGGACAGTTGGGAACGATGAAGGATCCTGATCACGGTATTTATCCCATGGTTACGTCGTCCTCCACGCTTGCCGCCTACGGCGCCATCGGAGCAGGTATTCCGCCTTATGAGATCAAACAGATTGTTACTGTCTGCAAAGCGTATTCTTCTGCGGTAGGTGCGGGCGAGTTTGTCAGTGAGATTTTCGGCGACGAGGCGAAGGAACTGCGCGACCACGGTGGGGACGGCGGAGAATATGGCGCGACTACCGGGCGTCCCAGACGCGTGGGCTGGTTTGACTGTGTGGCGAGCAAATACGGCTGCCGGCTGCAGGGAACCACCGATGTGGTGCTTACCGTTGTGGATGCACTGGGCTACCTGGATGAGATTCCGGTGTGCGTGGGCTATGAGGTCGACGGCGAGGTAACGACGGATTTCCCGGTGACTGCAAAACTCAAACAGGCGAAGCCGATATGGAAGGTACTTCCCGGCTGGAAGTGTGATGTGCAGGGTATCCGAAGCTACGATAAGCTCCCGGAAAACTGCCGGAAATATATCGAATTTATTGAGGAGCAGTTGGGGTATCCTGTCACCATGGTGTCCAATGGACCGGGCAGGGAAGATATTATTTACCGGTAACAGCGGAAAATCGCTACAGCGCGGCAGAGCTGAATGCCCATGCAGACATACCTATTTTCTTGACTGTTCGAGGGAATAAAAACATGCTGCCAGTGCAGCTACAAACATACGCCGCCAGTGCGTTCATGAAAATGCGGGCGGTTGCGCCGGAGAGAAAAAGGAAAAAGAGGGAGTGATTCACTCCCTTTTTTTTGATTCATTCGACGTATCGCCATAATTGTTTTTCAGAAGTTTATAGATGAAGGTATATGCCCATATAAGCACGGGAATAAGTACCGTGCAGTAGATCGATGCGCGGAACGCATTCATCGTATTCGGGTCGTCAGTTAGTGCGAGCACCAGTGTGAGAATGTACATGGAAACCAGAAGCAGGATTCCGATGATTGCCAGCAGGCGTTTTACTTTTTTCATAGACGGATCTCCTTTATAAAAATTTGGTTTTCGGCAATTACATGTTTGGGGTATGCAGCCAAAAATCCGCACGGCTTTCGTGCTGCTTGTTTAACCATCCGCAGGCCATGTCAAGACCTTCCTCCGAAAACGGAAAGTCACAGGGGGTCTTGTCCTCATCAGGGGTGTGCTCGAAATTGTACGGCTCGGGATAGACGATGGCGCGCAGGACGTCAGGGGCATCCTCGGCCTCGGATGCCTTTGCCCGGGTGATGAGATAGCGCATTCCCCGATAGCTTCCGGTAAAACGTTTTTTTTTGTAAAATGAAAGATGAAACAGATCTTTGCGTTCGATCAAGGGCAGCTCCTTTCAAAATGCGTCATTGCGTGGGACAAACATTTTGTCTTCAACATAGTATAATCATTTTTTGAAGGTTCTGCAAGCGCATCGCGCGTTTTCTCTTGTTATTTCCGGTGTGATGGTGTAAAATGATGCATAGATTGGGAATAAAAGACAGAAAATAGATGAAAGAGGAGGAAGGCAATGCGAAGCATTTGTGAGATGCCTTCCGACGACATGCCCGAGAGCATAGCGAACGGGCGATACCTAAAAAAGGAGGAAGGCAATGCGAAGCATTTATAAGATGCCTTCCGACGACATGCCCGAGAGCGGAGTGGCGCGTGCCGATACAGACTAAATCAGGAGGTTATATACATGGAAGAGAACCGTAAATTGTTAAAGATAAAAGAGGATCAGTTTGGTGAGATCCGTGTTGTGGATGATGTGGTAACGATTATCGCCGGACTCGCCGCCACTGAGGTGGAAGGGGTCAGCTCTATGGCGGGCAATATTACGGCTGAGATTGTGGCAAAGACCGGTGCGAAAAATCTTTCCAAAGGCGTGCGGGTGGACGTTTTAGATGGCATTGTCACAGCCAATTTAAATCTGAATATCAGGTATGGTTATGCGATTCCGGAGGTTTCCGGCAACGTGCAGGAGCGGGTACGCGCTGCGATTGAGAATATGACGGGGCTTGAGGTTGGTACTGTAAACGTGCGCATTGCAAGCGTGGATATGGCTGATAACAAATAAGCTGGTGCATAAAGGAATGCGCGCTTTGCGCATTCTTTTTTTCTAGTTGTTACATATGAAGGGATATGGTTATGAGTAGAAGGAAAATCAGAGAGCTGATTTTTAAGATGATTTTCCGTGTGGATTTTTACGCGGAGGAGGAGTGGACCGGGCAGCTGGCGCTGTTTTTGGATGCTTTGGAGGAGGCGGGAGAGAAGGACCGTGCCTACATAGAGCAGAAGGTAACGGATATTTTCGCGCACTTAAAGGAGATAGACGGGATGATTGATGGCTCGGCGCATAATTGGAAGACGAGCCGCATGGCGAAGGTGGAACTGTCCCTCCTCCGGCTGGCGGTGTATGAAATACGCTTTGAGGAGGGTATTCCCACCGGCGTTGCCATCAACGAGGCGGTGGAGCTTGCCAAGATCTACGGGGAGGAAAACTCAGCATCCTTTGTAAACGGTGTGCTGGCGCGCATGGTTTAGAGTGTTATGCATATGAATACAAGACCAAAAAATGTTTATTCGGTGGGACAGGTCAACGCCTACATCAAAAATTTGTTTGCTCAGGATTTTATGCTGGAGCGGATTGCAGTGAAAGGTGAGGTGTCCAATTGTAAATATCACTCCTCGGGGCATATTTATTTTACGCTGAAGGATGCCTCAGGTGCCATTGCCTGTGTTATGTTTGCAGGAAACCGGAAGGGGCTTGCGTTTCACATGAAGGAGGGCGACAATGTGGTTGTCACCGGCTCCGTGCAGGTGTATGAGCGGGACGGAAAATACCAGCTCTACGCGAAAGAGGTGGCACTGGACGGTGCGGGCGCACTCTATGTGCGGTACGAACAGCTCAAAAAGGAGCTTGCGGAGATGGGAATGTTTGCACCGGAGTACAAGCAGCCCGTTCCGAAATATATCCGTACCCTCGGGGTTGTGACTGCGCCCACAGGCGCGGCAGTCCGGGACATTCAAAATATTGCGCAGCGAAGAAATCCGACGGTGCAGCTGATTTTATATCCGGCGCTTGTGCAGGGCGAGGGTGCGGCGGCGAGCATTGTAAACGGCATACACGCGTTGGAGGCTCTTGGCGTGGACGCGATGATTGTAGGGCGCGGCGGCGGTTCCATCGAGGATCTGTGGGCGTTCAATGAGGAAATTGTGGCACGGGCGGTATTTGACTGTTCTGTGCCGGTCATTTCGGCGGTGGGACATGAGACGGATACGACAATCATTGACTATGTGGCGGATCTGCGGGCACCCACGCCCTCAGCGGCAGCGGAGCTGGCAGTGTGGGAGCTGGAGGCGGCAGAGAGCCGGATTGCCGGGATGCAGTCAGAGCTTGTGCGCGGGATGACCAGACGGCTGGAGCAAAGCAGAAGTTGTCTGGATGCGCTTTCGCTCCGGCTTAAGCATTTGAGCCCGGAGCATCAGCTGAACGCGAAGCGGCAGTATGCACTGGATCTGGAGGATCGCCTGACGCTGCATATGGAGCGGGCGCTGGACAGGTCAAAGCACCGGTTGGCGCTTATCGCGCAGCGTATGGAGTCCTGTTCTCCGTTAAAAAAGTTGGGAGAGGGCTACGCGCTTGTCACGGATGAGCGCGGAGCCGCCGTGCAGAGGCTGGAGCAGGTGAAAAGAGGAGCGCGCCTTACGCTTCGGATGCTGGAGGGAGATGTGATCACCCGCGTGGAGGAAATGAAGCGCAGGAAAAATGAAATAATGGCTGCAGAGTCAGCCGGTGGTGTCTCCGAAGCAGCGACAGAGGAAAAAATGGCGTAAAACAAGGCACCGAAAAAAAGGCAAAAACAGCGTGAAACGATGTGCCGGCAGAAGGCAAAACGGGAAAACGAATTACTGGCAGAAAGCAACATGCTGTGAAACGAAGCGCCGGTATAAGGCGGGAAGACATAGAGACTATGACAGAGGGAAAGACGATGCAGAGTGAAACAATGGCAGAGGAGCAGTCGATGCAGAGCGAGGCTGCGCAGAAAGAAGCAGATCAGCCGGAAGACAGGCTTGAGGATTTATTTGCACAGGCAGAGGATCTGATTGAGCGGCTGGAAAATCCGCAGCTTTCACTGGAGGAGGCGTTTGCGGCCTACGAGCAGGGCATGAAGCTGATCGCGCGCTGTAATGACCGGATCGATTGTGTGGAGAAAAAAATGCTGATGATGAATGAGCAGGGTGAGCTGACATCTTTTGATACTCCGGGAGGATGGTGAAATGGACAGTCAAACAATGGGACAGGAGCTAAAGGAACGAAGAGAGCGGGCGGAGGAAATTTTAAAGGAATATCTGCCCTATATTGACGGCGAGCAGAGGACGGTTCTGGAGGCGATGGTCTACAGTGCCCTCGTGGGCGGCAAGAGACTTCGCCCGGTGATGATGCTGGAGAGTTACCGCATTTTTGGCGGAGAGGGAAAAGAGATCGGGCCATTTGCGGCGGCTATCGAGATGATCCATACCTACTCACTGGTGCATGATGATCTGCCCGCCATGGACAATGACGAGTACCGCAGAGGCAAGCTCACCACCCATGCAAAGTATGGTGAGGCCATGGGTATTCTGGCGGGGGACGGGCTTTTGAACTTCGCCTTTGAGACAGCGGCGAAGGCCTTTGCGCTGTCGGAGAATGCGGGCCTGGTGGGACAGGCCATAAGTATTCTGGCGCACAAGGCGGGTATTTACGGGATGCTGGGCGGGCAGGTGATTGATGTAGAGTCCGAGGGCAGCCCGGATATGACGCTTGAGAAGATTACACGCATACACACGTTAAAGACCGCGGCGCTTATGGAGGCTTCGCTTATGATCGGCGCTGTTCTCGCGGGGGCAAAAGAGTATGAGGTGGATCTGATGGAACAGGCGGCCAGAAATGTGGGCATTGCCTTTCAGATACAGGATGATATTTTGGATGTCACAAGCACACAGGAGGCGCTGGGCAAGCCGATTGGAAGCGACGAGCGCAACGGAAAGACGACCTATGTGTCACTGCAGGGTTTGGATGCGTCCGCAAGGGAGGTCAGAAGGCTTTCTAGGGAAGCGTGCGGGCTGCTTCGGCAGCTCGAAAAGGATACCGGATTTTTGGAGGAGTTGTTTCGTATATTGACAGTGAGAAATAACTGACAGCAGATCATAAAAAATTTGGAAGTCGTAAAAATCGGAGGATCTTCGTATGGCAGTCCTGTTGGATGAAATAAAACAGATCAACGATATAAAAAGAATAGACCCAAGGGATTATGGAGCACTGGCACAGGAAATACGGGAGTTTTTGATTGAGAAGGTCAGCGAACACGGGGGGCATCTCGGTTCCAATCTGGGGGTGGTGGAGCTGACGATGGCACTGCACCTGGCGTTTGACGTCACACGTGACCGGCTGATCTGGGACGTGGGACATCAGAGCTACACCCACAAACTGCTCACGGGGCGAAGGACGGGTTTTGATTCGCTGCGGGAGTTTGGAGGAATGAGCGGCTTCCCAAAAAGCGGCGAGAGCGAAGCGGATGCTTTTGACACGGGACACAGCTCCACGTCGGTTTCTGCCGGGCTGGGACTGGCGGTGGCCAGGGACTTGCAGGGAGAGGACTACCGGATTATTTCAGTTATCGGGGACGGTGCGCTCACCGGCGGCATGGCCTTTGAGGCGATGAACAATGCGTCGAAGCTGGAGACGAATTTTATTATTGTGCTCAACGATAATGAGATGTCAATTTCTCCAAACGTGGGCGGCATGTCACAGTATCTGGAGAGCTTGCGCACGGCAGATTCTTATCAGGACCTGAAAAACGGCGTGATGGATTCACTGCAGAAAATTCCGGTGTACGGAGAGCGGATGGTGCGGCGCATCCGAAGGACGAAGAGCAGTATCAAGCAGATGTTCATACCGGGAATGCTTTTTGAAAACATGGGGCTGACATACCTTGGCCCGGTAGACGGGCACGACGTTATAAAGCTGGTGCGCACACTTAAAAATGCCTCGCGGGTGAACGGTGCTGTGATCGTTCATGTAATTACAAAAAAGGGAAAGGGTTATCTTCCTGCGGAGCGCCATCCGGCACGTTTTCACGGGACCGGGGCTTTTGATATCGCGACAGGGCTTTTGTCGGCAAAAAAGACAAAGCCGGATTACACCGACGTATTTGCGTCGGTGATGAATATGGAGGCAAAGAAAAATGAAAAGCTGGCGGCGATTACGGCGGCGATGGAGACCGGAACCGGGTTAAAACGCTTTCACAATCAGTTTCCGCAGCGCTTTTTTGATGTCGGAATCGCTGAGGAGCATGCGGTGACCTTTGCGGCGGGACTGGCGAAGGGCGGGATGATACCGGTATTTGTTGTCTATTCCTCCTTTTTGCAGCGGGCATATGACCAGATTTTGCACGACGTGTGCCTGCAAAATCTACATGTGGTTTTTGCTGTTGACCGGGCGGGGATTGTCGGGAGTGACGGAGAGACCCATCAGGGAATTTTTGACATTTCCTATCTGATGACGATTCCGAATCTGGTGCTCATGGCGCCAAAAAACAAGTGGGAGCTGGCGGATATGCTAAAGTTTGCCTTTGAATTTGAAGGGCCGGTTGCAATCCGCTATCCGCGGGGGACGGCTTACGACGGGTTAAAGGAATTTCGTGCGCCGGTGGTCTTTGGCAGATCGGAGGTTTGCTATGACGAGACAGAAATCGCATTGCTGGCGTACGGCAGTATGGTTGAGACGGCGCTGGCGGTGCGGGAGCAGCTAAAGGAGCTGCACTATCAGTGTACGCTCATCAATGCGCGCTTTGCAAAGCCCCTGGACGAGGAGCTGCTCCTGTCGCTCTCGGAGGATCACAAGCTTTTGGTCACGTTGGAGGAAAATGTGATCACGGGAGGCTTTGGACAGCAGGTGACGCAGTTTTTGACGGACACGGGACAGCCCGTGAAGGTGCTGCAGATCGCGATCCCGGATCAGTTTGTGGAGCAGGGAAGCCCTGCGAAGCTTAAGGAGGAGGTCGGTCTGGACGCAGCCTTTATTGTGAAGAAAATTATTGTCGAGGTAATCGGGAGATAGGCGGCGGACGATGCCAAAAGGCCATGGGGGATGTAAAGGACATCGTCCGGCATGTATGGAAGATAAGGGGTAAAGTATTTGAAGGAACGGTTGGATGTGCTGCTTGTGCGGCGAAACCTGGCACCCTCCAGAGAAAAGGCGAAAGCGATGATCATGGAGGGGAATGTATATGTAAATGAGCAGAGGGAGGATAAGGCGGGGGCTTCCATTGACACGGAGGCATTGATCGAAGTGCGGGGCCGTACGTTGGCCTACGTGAGCCGCGGCGGATTGAAGCTTGAGAAGGCGCTGAAGCAATTTGGGTTCTCGGTGGAGGGACTGGTATGTATGGATATCGGCGCTTCCACCGGAGGCTTCACCGACTGTATGCTGCAAAACGGGGCGGCAAAGGTGTATGCGGTGGATGTGGGATACGGACAGTTTGCATGGAAGCTCCGGCAGGATGCGCGGGTCGTGTGCATGGAAAAGACGAACATCCGCTATGTCACGCCGGAGCATATCGGCGAACCCCTGGACTTCGCGTCAGTGGACGTTTCTTTTATCTCGCTGACAAAGGTTCTGCCGGTGGCATGGGAGCTGCTAAGGGACGGCGCGCAGATGGTTTGCCTGATTAAGCCGCAATTTGAAGCGGGACGGGAAAAAGTAGGGAAAAAGGGAGTCGTGCGGGATCCAAAGGTGCATTTGGAGGTAGTTTCCCGTATTGCGGCGTTTACAAGGGAGATGGGTTTTTCGGTTCTGCATCTGGATTTTTCACCGATCAAGGGACCGGAGGGCAACATCGAATATCTCATACATCTGAAAAAAGACGGTGCAGGCGCGCTTGCGGACGGGGTTTCGCCGGAGGAGAAAGTGGAGGCGGCACACGCTTTGCTGGATGGAGAATCGCGATGAAGCATTTTTTTATTATCACAAATTCTTATAAGGATAAAAACCTGAGGCTCACAAGGAGTATGAAGGATTACATTGAGACAAAAGGCGGGTTCTGCGGTTTTTATGTGAGCCGCGGTGAGGAAAATGACAGCGATTGTATCCGCCCAGAGGTGCTGCCGGATGGGCTGGATCTGATTTTTGTGATCGGGGGAGACGGCACGCTGATCCGTGCAGCGCGGGATACAGCGCCAAAAAACGTACCGCTGATCGGGGTGAACCTCGGGACGCTGGGTTATCTGTGCGAGCTGGAAGAGACGACGGTTTTTGATGCCATCGATCAGATCATGGATGGCCAGTTTGTGCTGGAGGCGCGGATGCGCTTGAGCGGACAGCCTGTGCGGGCGGGGAAGTATCTGGTGTCTCAGACTGCCCTCAACGATATTGTTATTCACCGCAGCGGTGCGCTGCAGCTGGTAAGTCTGGTTCTTTATGTCAACGGACAGTATCTGCACACCTTTGAAGGCGACGGCGTGATTGTCTCTACGCCTACCGGCTCCACCGGCTACAATCTCTCGGCCGGAGGTCCGATCGTGGACCCGAAGGCGCGGATGATTCTCATCACGCCGATCAACTCCCATACACTGAATTCCAAGAGCATCGTCATTGGTGCGGAGGACGAGGTGATGGTGGAGATCGGCAGCAGGCGCTGCGAGGGAGACGAGCAGGTACTTGTCAGTATCGACGGTGATTATAATACCTGTCTGGATGTGGGCGACCAGGTTGTCGTTCATCAGGCGCAGGAGGACTGCCGGATTTTAAAGCTGGGCAAGCTCAGCTTTCTTGAGATTCTGCGGAAGAAGATGCAGTCTTATGATTAGAATATGATCCTAGACGGAGAAGTAGATATGAAGGCAACCAGACATGCAAAAATATTAGAATTGATTGAACGCGCCCCGATCGAGACGCAGGAGGAACTTTCTGATTATCTCAGACGTGAGGGGTATCAGGTTACACAGGCAACCGTTTCCCGGGATATTCGGGAGTTAAAGCTGACAAAGGTGGCGATGGAAAACGGAAGGCAGCGATACGCGTCGCTTGCCGGAAAAGGTACCGATCTGGCAGGAAAATATGCGCGGGTGTTTAAGGAAGGCTTTCGCTCTGCGGATACGGCACAAAATATTCTTGTGGTCAAAACGGTTTCGGGTATGGCGATGGCGGTGGCGGCGGCCCTGGACGGAATGCAGTGCGAGGAGATTGTCGGGAGCATTGCGGGGGATGATACGATTATGTGCGCCCTGCGCACCAGCGAGGATGCGAAGGCGCTGCTGGCGCGTTTGAAGAAGCTTGCGGCGGAGTAAAAGGCGACGTTTAGGAACGGTTCAGCCGGGCCATTTGAGGGGAGAGCAGCGGTGATGACTGAACTGGAGGGAAAATATGTTACAAGGTTTACATGTGAAAAATATTGCGCTTATCGATGAGACGGAGTTGGAGCTTCTTGACGGCTTAAACATTCTTACCGGAGAGACCGGCGCGGGAAAATCGATTATTATTGATTCCATCAGCTTTGCGCTGGGCGGGCGTGTGGATAAAAATATTGTGCGGGAGAAGGATAAGGCGGGCTTTGTGGAGCTTGTCTTTACAGGGCTTTCGAATTCGGTAAACGAACGCCTTCGGGCGCTTGAGATCGAGCCGGAGGACGATGCGGTCATTCTTTCCCGCAGGATAACCGGGGGCAGGAGCATTGCGAAAATCAACGGTGAGAGTGTTCCCGCGTCAAAGCTGAAGGCGGCGGCAGCCTGCCTGATTGACATTCACGGGCAGCATGAGCATGAGTCGCTTCTGCATGCGAACAAGCATCTGGAATATCTGGACGATTATGCGAAGGCGGAACTGGCAGAGAAAAAGGAACAGCTGGCGGTGTCGTATAAAATATTTAACGACTGTAAGCGGGAGCTTGAGGAGCAGTGCACAGGCAAGGAGGAGCAGGCCAGAGAGCTTGCATTTCTGGAATATGAGGTGCAGGAGATCGAGGCGGCGCGGTTGGTCCCCGGTGAGGATGCGGAGCTTGAGACAGAGTACCGCCGCATTTCCAACAGTAAAAAAATTCTGGAGGCGCTCTCCATTGTCGGGCAGGCGGCCGGAGAGGAGGGCGCCGGTGAGATGATTGCGCGGGCCATGCGGGAATTGTCCGCAGTCTCGGACTACGACGAGGGGTTATGCACGCTGGCGGAGGAGCTTTCCCAGATTGACGGGCTGCTGTCCGATTTCCAACGGGAGCTTTCTTCCTATATGGAGGACGCGCAGTTTGACGGAGAAAAGTTTGCACAGGTGGAGGAGCGTCTGGACGTTGTAAACCGCCTGAAGGCAAAGTATGGGGGTTCCATCGAAAAGGTGCTGTCATCACTTGCGGAAAAGCAGGAGCGCATTGAACAGCTTCAAAATTTTGACGCATATGAAAAAAAATTGCGGGAACAATACGATATAGCAAAGAAAGAGGCGGAAAAGCTCTGCGCTCAGATCAGCGAGATTCGAAAAAAAGCAGGCGGAGAGCTTCGTGATAAGATGCTGAATGCTTTGCGGGATCTCAATTTTCTGGATGTGCGTTTTGATCTGGAGTTTGAGCGGGCATCAGCCTTCAGCGCAAATGGCTATGATGAGATGGAATTTTTGATCTCCACAAATCCCGGTGAGCCGCTGCGGAAGCTGAAGGACATCGCTTCCGGCGGTGAGCTGTCCAGGGTGATGCTGGCGTTGAAATCCGTGCTGGCGGAAAATGACGAGATTGAAACCCTCATTTTTGACGAGATCGACACCGGAATCAGCGGGCGCACCGCACAGATGGTTTCAGAAAAGCTGCATATGATTGCCGGGAATCATCAGGTCATCTGTATCACACACCTGCCTCAGATCGCAGCGATGGCGGACGCGCATTTTTATATTGAAAAAAATGTGATAGAAAATGCAACGGTGACGACGGTGACACTGCTGGACGAAAAAAGAAGCGTTGCGGAGCTGGGACGGATGCTCGGCGGTGTGGCGGTTACAGACACGGTGCTGAGAAATGCCCGGGAAATGAAAAAATTGGCGAAGCAGGCGAAATAAACCTGATTGGAAAATCTGAATATGTTCATACTAAAGGAGAGGAGAGCGACAGCTTTGCTCTCCTTTTGCGCGGCAACAAGAGGAAGGCATCTTAAAAATACTTTACATTGCCTTCCTCTTTTT
>CASCGD010000040.1 GCA_949132985.1 uncultured Lachnospiraceae bacterium | reverse complement strand
CCGGCGGTTAAATGTCGACGAATTTTACGCAGACTAATTTTTCATCTGCAAGGCAAAAGAATGCGGCGCAGCGGAGCTGCGTCAACGGATGGCAACGCAGCAGATGGAAATTTAGGTAAGAAAAACGTCGATATTTAACCGCCGCAGTAATTTGAACATGAGACACGAAGAGGAGGCGACATAATGAATCTGTTTCATCTGCGCTATTTCGTGCAGCTGGCACACATACAGCACTACACAAAAGCGGCGGAGAAGCTCTGCATCACGCAGCCGAGCTTAAGCCACGCCATCAACCAGCTGGAGCAGGAGCTGGGGGTTTTGCTCTTTGAAAAAAAAGGAAGAAATACGACCTTGACACGATTTGGCGAAGAGTTTCTCATCTGCGCGGAGCATACGCTCTCCACACTTGACGATGGCGTAGCGTCTCTGAAACGAAGCGCCCGGGGAGAGGGCCTGATTCGGCTGGGATTGCTGCGGACGCTGGGCGTATCCTACATCCCGAAGCTGGCCACCGGATTTTTATCAGAAAACCCCAAAAAGGATATCCAGTTTACATTCCATACCGGTGTAACGAAAGAATTGTTAGACGGGCTTACCGCCCGGAAATTAGATCTCGCATTTTGCTCACAACCTCCGTCAGAGCTGAATTTATGCGCTGTCCCTGTGAAAAAACAGGAGCTGGTGGCGATCACGCCGAAAAACCATCCGCTGGCCGCCATGCAATCCACAACACCGAAGGATCTGGCAGCGTACCCGTTTATCTATTTTTCTAAGGGGGCCGGGCTGCGCGATATCATTGATCACATGTTCTCAGAAGCCCAGATAACGCCGAACATCGTCTGTGAGACGGAGGAGGATCAGGTTATCGCCGGGCTGGTGGCCCAGGGCTTCGGCATATCCGTCGTCCCCTATATGGACATACTCTTAAAGCTGGATCTGAACATTTTACGGCTGGACTCTAAGGCACATGAACGGGCATTTTTCATGGTGCACGACGAGCGCGTGTTTCTGCCGCCGGCTGTGCACAATTTCCGGGAGTTTGTGATAAATGCGTCGGTAAAATAACGGTAACAACCGCATCTGCCGAATATCAGACAGGGGCCTGGCAGCAGAATCCGCCGCCAGGCCCCTCAATCATCATAATATTTTTAGTTTGCGGCTTTGCACAGCCTGCGCCCCGTTTTCGCCGCTCTCATACCGAGTCTATACATGAAACGTTTCAATAATCTGATTCAGGCGATCAATCACCTCATTCAGCTCTTCCATCGACGCGCTGATCTGACCGATCTCCATGCTCTGGTTCTCCACCCGCTCATTAACTTCCTGACTCGAAGCCATCAGCTCCTCCGTTTCGCTGGAGATGCCGCTGAACTTATCCACAATGTTGTCCTTGTTCTGATTCAATGTATCGACCGCGTTCTCCAGCTCGCTGATGTCGCTTCCCATACTGGAAATATCCTCGCTGATTCTCTGGAATACGCCCTGCGTGTCTGCCATGACGCTCATGCATTCTGTCGTCATGTTCTGAATCTCTCCGATACGGGAGGTTACGTTGCGAATCTCATTCTGAATCTCGGTAACAATCTGATTGATATCGCTAGTGGCACAGGACGTCTGTCCGGCAAGATTCCCGATCTCCTCCGCAACAACGGCAAAGCCCCGTCCCGCCTCGCCCGCTCTCGCCGCCTCAATCGAGGCATTCAGCGCCAGAAGAGAAGTCTGATTTGCAATCGCACTGATCGTTTTGCTGATGCCGTCAATTGAGACAGACTTTTGTGAAAGCCCGTCCGCGATCTGATATGTGGCATCCTGCAGCTGGCGGCTGTTCTTGATTCGATCCGAGAGAAGCTCCACCGTATTCACGCCGGAAACACACTGCTTCACCGTCGCTGCCGCTATCTCATTCATGCGCTCCATGCGGCCCGCCACACTTGAAAGCTCTTCTGCAAATTCTGTCAGATTTCCGTTTGCCATCTGTGTCTGCTGTGCAACATCGTCAATCGCCTGAACAATCTGTCCGATTGTATCCTTTACCGAGCGATTGTCCGCCACGGAACCCTGCACCGCACTCTGCACGGTTTCAAACTGCTCCTTTAGCTTTTCCGATGCCTGAATCATCTGCTGTACAATCTGATTCAGGCGGGTGCGCAGATTTTCAATGGCCTGATCCATAACTCCCATTTCATCCCTGCGCGGGTTTACCGCCTTCTTGCTGCGCGCGTGAAGCTTCAGCTCGCGCAGTTCCACGATCTCCTTTTGCATCGCCACAATCGGCTTTGTAATACCGCCGCTGAAAATCGCCACGACAACTGCCGCGACAACCGCGGATATCAGGATTGTCACCAGAAAGATACCCACCAGCTGGTTTGCTGTCTCATTGTATACCGAAACCGGAGTGGCAACGACCACGCTCCCCACCAGACTCTGAACGGATCTTAAATATCTGCGCACGCCATCGTAATCCTTTACGGCGCTCCCGTCGCTAACCGCTGCCGTATACTGTTCCGGCATCTCCGTCATACCTGACTGCGACGGCATATAGTCGCTGTTCGGATGAAGCAGGATCATTCCGGATTCATCCGTCAGAAACACATAGCTCCCGTCCGAGGTATCCGTAATTTCATTTATGGTATCAAACATATTGTCAAGCTGCAGGCTCATGCCGATTACGCCCTGCCTGCCGTCGATGCAGGTAAACTGCCGGGAAACAGGAATGACCATATGTCCGGCGCTGCTGTCCATATACGGCGTACAGAAAATCTTTTCCTCTGTTTCCAGCGCCTGGGTATACCACGGATATGTACTGTAATCCCAATCCTCGCCAAGTTCCAGCCGGCTTCCGTCCCAGAACGTTCCGTCGGTAAAGGCAGCAAATGCATCGGTAGTTCCCTCCGCTTCCTGAATCAGCGCTTCAAGATAATCAACCACCGCATCCTCCTCGGGCTGCGCGGCAGACTCCATATAAGCAACCGCCAGATCAACCACACTCGTCTTCTGCTCCAGCCATCCGCAGATCTCCGACGCGTAATAATTCGCTGATATCCCGCTGCGCTCATCGTACATTACCGCAAAACGGTCGCGTATAATCGCCAGAACACTCAGCATTGCAAGCAGCATGCATCCAATGCAGATTGAAGAAAAACAAAGAATCATTTTTGCCCTGATCTTCATGTCAGAATCCCTCCTAAAAACATAAAATAACGCGAAAATACCTGACAAAATGCCTGTACTGTCATCAGCCTGCTATGTATCCAAAACAATTTATTCAGACACCGCATTAGATCATACTACGAACCGGGAAAAAAGTCAAATATCACGCGGCAGGCTCCGGCCCTGACGGTAACATTCGGGGCGATATTTCGAATTTTGCTGCGCAAAAATCGCCCCTCACTCCTGAATCATGTTCTCAGAGAGCGGTCCGTAACCGGCTCTATTTCAGGGGCAGTTCCACGCTCTCCCGCGCCTGCATATGCCGCTTGCGAAGCTGTCCGCAGGCTCCGTCGATATCGCGCCCCATCTCACGACGAACCGTTACAGCCATACCCTGCTGCTCCAGTTTGTTCCGAAACGTCTCCACAACAGACCGTGCCGACTGCACATAATTCCGCTCTTTAATCGGATTCACCGGAATCAGATTAATATGGCAGTTTTTTCCTTTCAGCAGACGCACAAGCTGTGCCGCATCCTCATCAGTATCGTTGACACCGCCAACCAACGAATACTCAAAGGTCATGCGCCGCCCGGTTTTCGCAAAATAATAATCGCATGCCTCAATGACCTGTGAAAGCTCGTATTTTTTCGCGACAGGCATGAGCGACAGACGCTTTTCCTGCGTCGCGGCATGCAGCGAAAGCGCCAGCGTGATCTGAAGGCGCTCGTCCGCCAGCTCGCGCATACGGGGCACAAGGCCGCAGGTCGATACCGTAACGTTTCGCTGGCTCATATGTAAACCGTTTTCATCCGTCAAAAGCTGCAAAAACCGCAGCAGATGATCATAATTGTCCAAAGGCTCGCCGCTGCCCATGACTACCACATTTGAGATACGTTCTCCGATATCGGTGCCGATGCGGTATATCTGCTCCAGCATCTCCGCCGCCGTCAGGCTTCTTGCCAGGCCGTCCAGCGTCGAGGCGCAAAACCTGCAGCCCATGCGGCACCCCGCCTGCGAAGAAATACACACACTGTTTCCGTGTTTATAGCGCATGAGCACACTCTCAATCACATTCCCGTCCGGGAGTCCAAACAGATACTTTCTCGTACCGTCAAGCTTTGATATCTGAACGTCGAGCTGCCCCAGCACCGTAAATGTGCACCGTTCCTTTAACAGCGCGCGCAGCCCCTTCGGCACATTTGTCATCGCATCCACTGATGTGACATGCTTTACATGCATCCACTCATAAATCTGCCGCGCCCGAAAAGGCTTCTCGTCCAGAGCAGACAAAAAATCAGTCAGCTCACCCAAAGAAGCCGACTTTAAATCAAAGCGTTGTGTCATTTTTTCTTCCCTCAAAAATAAACCCGTATACTTTCTCAGACTCATTCAAAAATCACCGATAATGCATAATCTTTCAAAAGCCGCCCCGCTCAAACACCGCAACGTAAAACCCGTCCTGCACCTCATCCGGAAAAATCTGCCGCTCCTCCACAAGCGAAAACCCCGGATAGCTGCGCGCAAACCAGACCGCATTTTCCTCGTTTTCTCTCCGATTGATGGTGCATGTGCTGTAAAGAAGTCTTCCACCCGGCTTTACATAGTTTTGCACGGTCGAGAGAATCTGCCGCTGCAGCTTTGCCAGCTCCTCCGTCTGCTCCGGCGACATATTATATTTGATATCCGGCTTTCCCCGCAGCACGCCGAGACCCGAACAGGGCAAATCCGCAATCACGAGATCCGCGCACTCCCGCACGCTCTCGTCAGGCACGGCAGCGTCCCACACCTTCACGGAAAGATTTTCCACACAGCAGCGCTTTTGATTGTCCAGAATCAGGCCTGCCTTGTACTCCGTCAGATCCCGCGCCTCCACATGCCCGCTGCCCGCCAAAAGCTGCGCCGCGTGGATCGACTTTCCCCCGGGTGCGGCGCACACGTCAATGATCTGCCAGCCCGGCTTCACTCCCGCTGCTTCCACAGCCTGCATGGCACTGATATCCTGCACATAAAAATCGCCCCTGGCAAATGCCGGGATCTTTCCGAGAAAATCATACCCGCCAAGCAGCAGCGCATCCTTTGTAGCGCACTCCCGCGCGGTAATTCCCTCTGCCGCAAGCTCTTCTTTCAGCTCCTCCGGGGAAATCCGCAGCGTATTCACCCGGACACTCGTCGGCTTTTCCCGCAGGGACATCTCGCAGATGGATTTTGCATTTGCATAGCCATAATCCGAGATCCACTGCCGCACAAGCCAGAGCGGAACAGAATAACAAACCGACAGGTATCGCTCCGGTGACGTCTGTTCGTCTGGATAAGCGATTTCTCCGGCGGCATGCGCACGGCTGACCGCGCGCAGTACGCCGTTCACAAAGCCCTTCAAACCGGAAAATCCTTTCCTCTGCGCCAGTCGCACCGCCTCGTTGCAGGCAGCCGCATCCGGCACGCTGTCCATATACAAAAGCTGATAAACACCGCTTCGCAAAATGCAGCGAATCACAGGCTTCATCTTTTTGACCGGCGTTTTGGAAAACTGACCGACGACATCGTCCAGCTCAATCATCCGCTCTAACGTTCCCTGTACCAGACGGCTGATAAAAGCCCGTCTTCTTTTTTCCAGATACTGATACTTGTCAAGCACTTCGGATACAGCCAGATGGCTGTGCACGCCGTCCCTCGTCACCAGAAGCAAAATCTCCAGCGCCAGCTCCCGCTCGTTCACGCTGTCGGCCACAGCTTTCGGGGCATCTGTTTTCCTGCCGGTTTTTCTTCCGGCACCTCTTTTTTCCTTTCCGGCATCAGTCACGGTCCCGTCCTCCGAATAAAACCACCAGCCGAAGCAGCTGCAGTATCGCTGCCGCCGCGCTGGCAACATAGGTGAGAGCCGCCGCCCGCAAAACACTGCGCGTCTTCGGAAGCTCATTCTCATTCAGGATGCGCATGTCCTCCAGCATCACCAGCGCACGGCCGGAGGCATTGAACTCCACCGGAAGCGTCACAAGCTGAAAGAGCACTGCCAGTGAAAACGCCATAATTCCAAGCTGGATGAGGATGCCTCCCGTTCTGCTGGAAAAAAGCAGCCCCGCCAGAATCAAAGGCCAGGCCAGTGTTGAGCCGATATTTGCCACCGGCACGATGGCGCTGCGCAGATTGAGAGGCACATAACCCACATCGTGCTGAATCGCGTGCCCGCACTCATGGGCCGCCACGCCGATGGCCGCCACCGAACGCGACGCGTATACGTCATCCGAAAGGTTGAGCGTCTTGTTACGCGGGTCATAGTGATCGCTCAGATGCCCCCGCACATGCCGGATTTCCACATCATAAATCCCCGCCTCCCGCAAAATCTGTGCCGCCGCCTGTGCACCGGTCATTCCGCTCATACTCTCATAGCGCGCGTATTTGCTGTAGGTCGATTTCACCCGCGCGGAGGCGATCATGCAGATAAGTGCACCGATCAAAACCAGAAAGTAAGTCGGATCCCAATAAAATCCATATCCGTAAGGCATTTTTACCATCCTTTCCCGGCCAAAAATTATGCAAATGCAAAATTCAGACAGCCGTCAACATTATTTTCCACTGCTGTACCCTACACAGAAAATTTATCACTCCTCAGCCGAGCAAAACACCGGCCTCCAACGCATTCCCCCGCAGGAACGCCCCCGCGTCCATGCGCTTTTTGCCCTCGAGCTGTACCTCCAGGCACACCAATACCCCGTCGCCGGTCTGCACGCCAAAGCAGTCCTTTTCCAGGAAAACAACCGTGCCGATTTCGGCTCCCGTGCCTTCCCGCACCTGTGCGCTCCAGATTTTCAAAGTCTTGTTCCCAAGATAAGTATACGCACTGGGCCAGGGATTTAAACCGCGCACCTGACATTCAATCGATCTTGCGGAACGTGTAAAATCGATCCGTCCGTCCTTTTTGGAAATCTGTCCCACCTTCGTGGCTTCCGACTCGTCCTGCGGCGTGTAGACAGCGGTGCCGTCCGCGATTGACGGAATCGTCCGCACAAGGAGATCAGCTCCCGCCTTCGCCAGCTTGTCAAACAGCGTTCCCCCGGTGTCCTCCGGCGCGATGGCAACCTCCTGCTTCGCGATCATATCCCCGGTGTCAAGTCCCACATCCATCCGCATAATCGTGACTCCCGTCACTGCGTCACCGTTCAAAATTGCCCGCTGAATCGGCGCCGCTCCCCGGTATTTCGGGAGCAGTGACGCGTGTACATTGATACACCCATAGGCCGGCATATCTAAAAGCTCCTTCGGCAAAAGCTGTCCGAAGGCCGCCACAACGATCAGCTCAGGCTCGTATTTTCTCAGTTCCTCCAAAGCCTCCGGCTCCCGCACGCGCTTCGGCTGAAAGACCAAAATCCCGTGGGAGACTGCCGCCTCCTTGACCGGAGGCGCCACAAGCGTCTGCTTCCTTCCCCGGGGTTTGTCCGGCTGCGTCACCGCCAGCACAATCTCATGCCCTGCCTCTATGAGCGCCGTGAGCGTCCCCACCGCAAAGTCTGGTGTTCCCATAAAAATAATACGCATAAACGTATCTCCTTTTCTGAATCATGTTCTCATGAAATACGCAGCCGATGCGCATTCCTGCGCCGTGAAAAGCATCTTTCCCCCGGCCTGCTTCCTTGCCGGCCGTCTGAAATCAGCCTTTATTCGTCCTCGTAGGTTACATCATGGAGAGGTCCCTCCACCTTCTCGGTGTACATATGTCCGTCCAGATGCTCGATCTCATGGCACATGGCACGCGCCAAAAGCTCCGTCGCCTCGAAGGTCTGCTCCTCCATATTTTCATCCATCGCACGCACAATCACATGGTTCGGCCGCGTCACCTGTCCGGCCTTTCCCGGCAGGCTTAAGCACCCTTCGTCACCGGTCTGCTCCCCGTCAGCGGAAAGCAGGACCGGATTTACCATGACCACCGGCCCATCGCCGATGTCGATGACACAGACGCGCTTTAACACGCCCACCTGCGGTCCTGCAAGCCCCACGCCGTTGGCTTCATACATCGTATCCAGCATGTCGCCGATCAGCTCCTTGATGCGCGGGGTCATCTCCTTGATCTCCCTGCACTTTTTACTCAATATCGCATCCCCGTGAATGCGAATCTGACGTAATGCCATTTTTTGTTTACCTCCTGCTGTCAAAATCCGTTCATTGGATTAAAATCAAATTGTACACCTGTCTTTTGCCATGTATTTTCCCGAAGCAGCTGCTCCATATCATCCTTGGCACACACCAGCCGCCCGTAATCCGCGCTTTTTACGTAGAGTACCCTGCGATAGACGTCATTGACACGCGCCACCGCTGCCTTTGCCGGCCCGATTACGGCCAGATCTGTATACCGCTCGTTCAGCAGTGCGCCGAGAGCTTCACTGCACGCGATGGCCTGCGCCTCCTGCTCCGATGACACCGCAATCAAAAGCAGATTCCATACGGGAGGATAACACATCAGCCTCCGATACGCAAGCTCCTGATCATAAAAACCTTCATAATCCTGCTTTTTTGCGGCCTCTATCGCGTAGTGCTGCGGCTGATAGGTCTGAATCACCACCTCGCCGGGGCGCTCTCCCCGCCCCGCGCGGCCCGCCGCCTGAGTGAGCAATTGAAAGGTTCGCTCCGCGGCCCGGTAATCATTCACCCCCAGAGAAAGATCCGCCGCCAGAATACCCACCAGCGTCACCTTCGCAAAATCATGCCCCTTCACGATCATCTGGGTGCCGATCAAAATATCCGCCTCCTCATTTGCGAACGCGGACAAAATCTGCTCGTAGCTGTCCTTCCTGCGCGTAGTGTCATAGTCCATCCGAAGCACCCGCGCATCCGGAAAACGCTTTTTCACCAGCTCCTCGATCTTCTGCGTACCGGCACGAAAGCCCCCAATATATCTGGAGCCGCACACCGGGCAGGCGGAAACCTTCTCCGTCTCATAGCCGCAGTAATGGCATTTCAGGGTGCCGTCCCTGTGCAGGGAAAGGGAGACGTCACAGTGGGGGCATTTGATGACCTCCCCGCACTCCCTGCAGGATACAAAGCCCGCCATGCCCCGCCTGTTTAAAAAAAGCATGATCTGCTCCCGGCGTAAAAGCCGCTCCTCCATCAAGCTTTGCAGCCTGCGGCTCAATATCGAACGGTTTCCGCTCTTTAGCTCCGCGCGCAGATCCTCCACATAGCACACCGGAAGCGAATTTGACTTTGCCCTCCCCGTCAGATAAAAGCGGCGTACCATACCCCGGGCGGCGCGGTAGCTGCTCTCCATCGACGGTGTCGCCGAACCCAGGATCACGCTGGCCCCCGCCATCCGCCCCCGCTCCATGGCGGTCTCCCGGGCATGGTAGCGCGGAACGGTCTCGGATTTGTAGCTCCCCTCATGTTCCTCATCTATAATGATATAGCCCAGCCGGTCAAACGGGGTAAAAAGCGCCGAGCGCGGCCCGATCATCACATCCAGCTCCCCGTTTTTCGCGCGCAGAAACTGGTCGTAGCGCTCCCCCGGCGAGAGCCGCGAGTGAAGAATACTCACGCGCTCCCCAAACCGGCTGTAAAAGCGCATCACCGTCTGAAAGGTCAGCGCAATTTCCGGGATGAGTACGATGGAGGTACGGCCGTTTCGGGCCGCCCGCGCAATCAGCTCCATGTAAACCTCGGTTTTCCCGCTGCCCGTCACCCCCTGCAAAAGATAGGTTTGAAAGATTCCCGCCTGGAAATCCGCATCGATGGCATCCACCACTGCCTGTTGCTCTCCGTTTAAAACGATGTCGTAGTCTTTTCGCGTCAGATGCGCTACCGGATCGCGATAGCAGCTCTCCGCACGGATGCGGATCACGCACTGCTCCTCCAGGCTCCGCAGCACCGAAGCCGTAATGTTCAGCTTCTGCCGCACCACCGCATCGTCGATCTGCGGATGCTGAAGCAGCGCTTCCAGCAGACGCGCCCGCGCCGTGTGATGCAGTCTTCGCTGCTCCGCCAGCAGATTTTTTGCCTCCGGAACACCGATGGCCAGCTCCACCGTTCGCTTCTGCCGCAGCCGCTCCTTATTTTTTACCGGAAGCACGGTCTTTAACGCCTGGTTCATCGTGCCCCCGTAATTGCGGCGCATCCACGCCGCCAGCGCGATGAGCTGGGACTCGATCGGAACCGACTGTTCCACAATCTCCCGGATCTCCTTGATCTTTGCCGCATCAAAGTTTGCTTCCTCCGTGATATCCACCACATAACCGGTGCGGAGCGTATTCGCGCCCCCGAAGGGCACCCGGACCTGCATCCCGATGGTCAGCCGGCCGAAAAGATCCTCCGGTATCCGGTATTGAAATGTTTTATCCAGTTTTTCGTGTGATATATCTATGATAATGTCCGCGTACATGTAATATAAATCCTTTGAAAACCGTCTGCGGCGATTACTTTTTCGTACACCTGAAGATATCGCATGCCACTCAGGTCACAGTCTGCAGCTCCTCCACCACCTCAGCGATCAGCTCCCGCTCATCCATGTGGTGCTTTTTCCCCCGGATCTCCTGATAGTCCTCGTGTCCCTTGCCCGCCAGCACGATCACATCTCCAGGGCGTCCGTTTGCAATTGCATAACGGATGGCCTCCTTGCGGTCCGCAATCTCCACGTATTTTCCGTCCGTCCTTCCGATTCCGATTTTGATATCGTCGATGATGGCCTGCGGCTCTTCATCCCGCGGATTGTCCGAGGTGATGATCGTCAGGTCCGCCAGCTTTCCGCTGACCTCGCCCATCTCATAGCGGCGCAGCTTCGAGCGATTGCCGCCGCACCCGAAAAGACACACAAGCCGGCCCGGCTGATACTCCTTTAGGGTGGCAAGCAAACTCTCCAGACTCATCGCATTGTGGGCATAGTCAATCATAAGCGTAAAATCATCCGATACCCTGACAAGCTCTATGCGCCCCTTGACCTTTGCCTCCTTTAAGGCTGCTCTCATATCTTCCTCATCTACGCAAAAGTGATGGCACACGGCAATCGCAGTCAGGGAATTGTACACGCTGAAGCGTCCCGGCACATGGATCTCAATGCCACAGTCCAAAAGTCCCTTTAGGGCATAGCGCACCCCGAGAAAGCCCGCGCCGGTAATCAGTTCCACGTCCGTTGCCCGCAGGTCGGCACCTTCTGAAAAGCCATAGGTTTCCAGCTCGCAGGTGTGCCCCTCAAGAAGCGCCTGAGTGTGCGCATCGTCCGCATTCACAATGCCGAGCCTGCACCGGCGAAACAGCATCGCTTTACACGCCAGATATTCCTCAAAAGATTCATGCTCGTTTGGCCCGATGTGATCCGGCTCAAGATTTGTAAAAATACCGATATCAAAAGTGAAACCCGATACCCGATGCATCTTCAGCCCCTGCGAGGACACCTCCATGACCACCGCATCAATTCCGGCATCCACCATTTTCCGAAAGCTCTCCTGTATTTTATAAGACTCCGGCGTCGTGTTCACTGCCGGCTCATGGCAGTCGCCGATAATCGTCTCGATGGTGCCGATAAGTCCCACGCGATAGCCCGCATGCTCCAAAATAGATTTGATCATGTAGGTCGTCGTAGTCTTTCCCTTCGTCCCGGTAATGCCGACGGTTTTCAGCTTTTCCGCCGGGTGCCCGAAATAAGCTGCGGACAGCTCTGCAAGTGCATAGCGCGTATCCGCTACCCGGATGACGGTAACACCCTCAGGCACAGAAACCTCCTCCTGAACAATGAGCGCCGCCGCACCCGACGCACACACCTGCCCGGCAAAGCTGTGTCCGTCCACTGCTGTACCCCGAATGCACACGAACACGTCGCCCGCGCCAACCTTTCTCGAATCGTAAACCACATGAGCCACTTCTGTCCTGTCGCTGCCCTGCAGGCAGGTATACTCCAGCCGCTCTAAAAGTGTTTTTAAAATCATAAGCTCCTCCCGCTTTTCCTGCTATAGTTCCTGACCCGGAATCGCATTCCTTCCTAATCTTATTGCTTTTTACAAAATGGTGCAAGTAGATTTGCCAAAAATGTATAGAAAATTCCGGTAATGAACATACTTTTTATATGCAAAAACTAAAATTTTCTTTCTCAAAAAATTTTTGTATCTGCGGACTAACCGGCTGGTGCATGGAAATCCTGTTTACCTCCTTCGAAAGCTTCCGCAGAAAAGACAAAAAGCTTCTGGGCCAGACCTCCGCGTGGATGTTTCCGATCTACGGCTGTGCCGCGCTCATCAAGCCTCTTTACCGCTACACCCGGCGATTTCCGGTTTTTGCCCGGGGCGGGATTTACTCCCTGGCAATTTTAACCGGTGAGTTTGTCAGCGGGAGACTCCTGAAAAAGCACGGCTGCTGCCCGTGGGATTACAGCCGCGCCAGACTCAACGTGCAGGGACTGATCCGGCTGGATTACGCGCCTCTCTGGATGGGAGCGGGGCTGCTTTTCGAGCGGATATTAAAATGTAAATAGGCGCGGTACACCCGGTTATCACCGGTTTCGGAATGCGCTTCGCATGCGGCCGGTTACCGGTTCCGCAGTGGATCAAGAAGCGCAGCGTTACTGTTCACACAGGACTTTGCATTTACTGCAAAGTCCGTAAGAAAATGATTCAGGAGTGCAAAAATTCCATTGCCGAAGGCAATTTTAGATGAATTTTTGCATGTTACTGAGAACGGCGTGAACAGTAACAGCGCAGCCGGCCCCGGCGTAAAGCAGCACAATTTTTCTTGAATTTTCTCCTCCGATGGTATATGATGGTAAAAATGTTTAAGGAGGTAATACCCTTCGGGTATACCTGTATGTCAAAAAAATGACAAAAAGGAGGAAAGAAAATACATGCGTCACCTTATGAGTCCGCTGGACTTGTCGGTGGCGGAGACGAACGAACTGCTGTCTCTCGCCGGCGACATTGAAAAACATCCCGAAAAATATGCACACGCCTGTGACGGCAAAAAACTTGCAACCTGTTTTTACGAGCCGAGCACCCGCACCCGTTTAAGCTTCGAGGCTGCCATGTTAAATCTGGGCGGCAGTGTTCTCGGCTTCCACAGTGCAGACAGCAGTTCCGCTGCAAAGGGTGAAAGTGTTTCCGATACCATTCGTGTTATTTCCTGTTACGCAGATATCTGCGCAATTCGTCATCCCAAGGAAGGCGCCGCCTTAGTTGCCTCCCAGAAATCCGGGATTCCCGTAATCAACGCCGGCGACGGCGGTCACCAGCATCCCACACAGACCCTCACCGATCTTCTCACCATTTACAATTTAAAAGGACATTTTGATCATTTAAAAATCGGTCTGTGCGGCGACCTGAAATTCGGGCGTACCGTGCACTCGCTCATCAACGCATTAATCCGCTACCCGGACATTGAGTTTGTGCTCGTCTCCCCCGAGGAGCTTCGGGTGCCGAGCTATATCCGCACCGACGTTTTAGAGGCAAACCATGTCCCATACCGCGAAATGGAAAAGCTTGAGGACGCCATCGGCGACCTGGATATCCTGTACATGACCCGCGTGCAGCGCGAGCGCTTCTTCAACGAGGAGGACTACGTGCGCATGAAGGATTTCTATATTCTGGACAAAGAAAAGATGCGTCTCGCGAAGCCGGACATGCTTGTGCTCCACCCCCTGCCCCGGGTTAACGAGATTTCCATTGAGGTGGATGACGATCCGAGAGCCGTCTATTTCAAGCAGGCAAAGTACGGAGTCTATGTGCGCATGGCGCTGATTCTGACATTGCTCGGAATCAACCTCAACAAACTATGAGGGAGGAGGAAGGCAAATGCGCAGCATTTTTTCATGCCTTCCGACGATTTGGCAGGTGACGCAGTGCGGCGCGTGCCGTTACCGATTAAAGGAGGAAGGCAAATGCGTAGCATTTTTTTCATGCCTTCCGACGATTTGGCAGGTGACGCGGTGCGGCACGTGCCGTTACTGATTTTAAGGAGGAAGGCAAATGCGTAGCATTTTTTTCATGCCTTCCGACGATTTGGCAGGTGACGCGGTGCGGCACGTGCCGTTACCTAGAAAGGAGGTATGTGAAATGTTAAATATCAGCGGAATCCATGAGGGCTTTGTGCTGGACCATATTAAGGCGGGAATGAGTATGCGCATCTACCACGACCTGAAACTCGACCGTCTGGACTGCCCCGTGGCAATCATCAAAAACGCCCGCAGCAATAAAATGGGGAAAAAAGATATTATTAAGGTGGAATGTCCCATCGATGCCCTCGATCTGGACATTCTCGGCTACATCGACCACCATATCACCGTCAATGTCATCAAAGATGACAAGATTGTGGAAAAGAAAAAGCTGCATCTGCCAAAGGAAGTACATAATGTGATTTTCTGCAAAAATCCACGCTGCATCACTTCCATCGAACAGGAGCTGGAACATGTCTTTGTGCTCACCGATCCAAAGCAAGAGGTGTACCGGTGCAAGTATTGTGAAGCGAAGTTTAAGGCGTAATTTTCTTTCGCGAGGCTGCTGTGTGACCATGTGAAAATCAAAGAATCCCCGATCTGTCCTGCATGTCTGCACATGCCTGACAAACGGGGGTTTTTGTTTTCATTCAATCTCCATCCTGACTGTATCACTGTTGTTACATACGAAATCCAAATGGATTGCAGCAGCAGTTGCAGAAAAGATTCATCAGACACAAACTCAGGCAAAAGTTGCTGCTGCCTGCAAAAGGTCTGGCATAGCCCCTCCCCATGTTGCTGTACCAATCGCCTCCATAGGTGAGCTGCTGCTCAAATGTACGGTACTGCATATTGTTTGGCTCCATCGCACAGGCCTGTGCAATGTGCTCCTTCGCGGTCACATTGTTGCCCGCCCCGGCGTTCGCCATCGCACTGTAGTAATACCACGTGGCAGTGCGGTTTTTGATATTTGAGAGGACGTTCAACGCCTCCCGGTAACAGCGGTGATTGATATAGTTTGCAGCTGCCTGAAGCTCAATCGCATCCGTATCAGAAGAGCTCCTGCTCTGCCGCCCTGCATCGCCGCCGTATGTGCCGCTAAATCCTCTGAAACCGCCAAAGCCGCCGAAATTTCCGTAATAGCCGCCCGTCTGTCCCTGACCATAGCTGCCTCCAAAGCTGTCATAGCTGTAGCCCTGCTGCTTCTCCTTCATGATCTGGTCGTAGGCCTGCTGCACCTCTTTAAACCGCTCCTCCGCCTGCTCTCTGTTCGGATTATTGATATTGGCGTCCGGATGGTATTTCCGGCTCAGGTTGCGGTATGCTTTTTTGATGTCATCGTCACTGGCACCCGGGGACACCCCGAGCACCTCATAAGGATTTGCCACGGTTATTTTTCCTCTTGTAATTTCTTGTCTTTCTTGCACGGCGCGCTGCTGCCGCCTTTTTTGCCTTTAATTCCTTTTTATGCTGCCTGAGCCGCAAATACTCATAGCGCGTCCACACACCGGAGTAGAGGACATTGCGCAAAATGTCCGCGTGCTGAAAGATCGGCAGACGCTCAAAGGACTTGGCGCACTCCGCCATCATACTGATCAACAGCTGTCTGCAGTACGTCTCGTATTCCTCGTCCCCTGAGATAAAAGAAAGAATATTGTACTGCTTGTTTTTCTTATCCTTCTCACAATCCTCATAGGCATCCATGAGATAAATAAATTTCCCCATGTAAAAACCAAAACACTTTAGCTCCTCCGACCACTCATCCTGCCGCCAGTCAAAAATTTCTGCGAGCATCTCTCCGGTCAGCCCCGCCACCAGATCAACATTTGTCTCCCGTCTCTGCTCCGCTTGTGCAAGCTGCGAGAGATAGCGCTCAAGCGCTGCAAGCTGGCGCGGATAATTGGCGCCAATGCGCAGGTAGTCTTCATGCAATGCCCGGACAACCATCTTTTTCGGTACGGAATGCTCATCTCTCCAGTCATCCAGCGAATTATGGTATGAGAGCAGTACATTCATGTCTGCCGCATAGCGCGTAGCATCGTTGATCCACACGTTCTGTTTGCTGCCGGGATGCCGCACACAGCTGTACGCCTGATGGGTATTCTGAAGCTCGTAAAGCCCGCTCAGCAAAATAATGAGAAATGTCATGTCATAGTTTAACAGCATCTGTCCTTTTTTTCCGCAATTTTCCTTGAGCTGACGGCAGAGTCCGCAGTAATACGCCTGATAGGTAATCTTATTCTCTTCAGTCAATTCCTTTGCATTTGCATGAATATATCCAAACATAAAAACCTCACAACTGTCAGAACTGTCAGATTTCGATGGAAGTCGGCACAACCTGTGAAAGATCTGCCGGTGTATCAGCTTCTACGAATAAATTCCATCTTACACTTTGGACAGGTGATGCAGATTTTTCCATGTCCTTTTGGTACACGCACCTTCTGCCTGCACTGGGGACATTTATAAAAATGATAAATTTTTCTCTGTTCGGCCTGGGTTCTCGCCTTCTGCTTTTTCACCGCAAGCCCGTAACGCCAATTTAAATACTTCTGATTCTGCGCGCTCATTTTTGCCGTGTTTCTGGAAAACATACGGTAATAGCAATAGATCAGCAGAGCAATCCCCACAATATAAAAAATCGTCCAGTGCGTGACCAGGGATAACACCAAAAGAGCCAGCGTCACACCGAGATATAATCTGGACAATTGATCATTTCCATATCTGCCGTACATAAACTGCTGCATTTTTTCCCGAAATCTCATTGATTTTTACCTCTTCTAATCCCAAAACATACATACTTGTTAGTATGTTATAGCCTATTTCCTGCTTCGTCAATATAAATGCCGCACATTTTATACTTTTTTTATAATTATCCACGCAGAACGTACTTATCTGCCAAATAATTATAGAGATGAAAGCAGATAGGGAAAGCCAAAACCATGTTTCAAATTTTCAATTTTGTCCACTGAGGATACCCTCGGTGCACAAGGGGACCGTTAGGAAATAAGAAAATTTTCCTTGAAACGTGCGTTATATGATTTTCAGAAGAATTTCAGTCGGGGTAAGCACAGGAATGCCAAAGCCGTCAAAGTCTCTTTTGTTTCGGCAGTAATATAATCGCAATATATAGAAATGCTGATACAAAACCTTCTATATTTATGTTCTTCACATTGATGTTCTTCACAAAGCCTCAGAATCTCGTAAGAGTCCTCTACATAAGGTTCTCTTTCCAAACTAATGCATCAATGATTACACTCGTATCACATTATTTTCATATTTTAACAAACGCTCCTCCCGTAAGGAATCCATATCAATCCCATAGGAAATACCGCCAAGCATCCCACGCAGAGTATCCGCAGAAGAGACTTGTGGATTTACTACTCTAGCGACCGTTTTTCCATTACAAGTAATAAAGATATCTTCCCTGGTAATAAATTCAAGGTACTTTCAGAAATTAGCTATAAATTCTGCCGCTGTAACAACCACGAGGGATTCTCCTTCTGTTTAAGTTATTTTTAGTATCTGCGATTTTCGTTGAAAAACAATAAAACCATACGAAATAAGAGACAATCATATTATAATTTAATCGATATGAAAAAAAAATTTTTTTGTATATTTTATCCTTATCTGGTTTCATCCATATATTTCACTTAAATACAGAGCGCATCTGCTGACAAAATATCTGATTAAGCAGAACGATAAGCCGGGTTATGTCGTGAATGATCATCTATCTAGGACGCATGTTGCCATGCGCCTCAAGCGACCTACCTGAAGCTGGCGGGCCACGTCACTGCTTCGCTTTGGTCTTGCTTCGGATGGGGTTTACATGGCTACGGCTGTTACCAGCCGCACGGTAGTCTCTTACACTGCCTTTCCACCCTTACCACGCTTTTGTACCATGCCGATTTGCCGGACGGCAGCGGCACGGCACACGAAACGTGGCGGTATATTTCTGTTGCACTGGCCTGGGAGTCACCTCCACCGGACGTTATCCGGCATCCTGCCCTGTGAAGCCCGGACTTTCCTCACCTGCGGTCTTTCGACACCTGCAGCCGCGATCATTTATTCTGCTTAACCAGCCCTCTCATTATGCCATTACATTGATAAAAATGCAAGGGGCGCGGCCATTTTTTCTCATAACCACAGGCACCCAGCCGGCATCGGCGTATCCCGGAATCATCTGGAGATCCCCCCTACACATGAAAACAGCTTCCCCCGATAAACTCACGCACCAACGAATTGTGATGAATATTTTCGCTGGGAATCGCCAGAAAATAATCCAAAAACTTCAGCAGCCGTTTTGCTTCCAGATACTCCGGCGCGTCCACCGGAATATTGAACAGCTGCGGTTCCGCGTATACCTTCAGCACTGCCAGCTCGTAGATGAGGGCGGAGTTGAAAATAAAGTCCGCCGCCTCCTGAAACGGGAAAATATATTTTTCTTCTCCCCGGCGCACCGAATCCCACATCGCGATCGTCTCCTGAGCGTTGGTGCCGCGGGTTCTGGCATCCCGCACGATTCGGCGGATGAGCCGCCCGTCCGTCGTCGGCAGCGCATTGTGGTCGTCGATGGAGAGCTGTGTGAGGGCACTGATATAAATCTTAAATTTACTCTCAGAGGGCAGCGAATAGGACAGCTTGTCGTTCAGACCGTGGATACCCTCTATGACAAGAATGTCATCCGCCCCCAGCTGCATGAACTTTCCGCGGTATTCCCTCTTTCCGGTCATAAAATTAAAAGTCGGAAGCTCCACCCGCTCCCCTGCCAGCAGCGCCGACATATCCTTGTTAAACAGCTCTACATCCAACGACTCCAGACACTCAAAATCAAAATCACCGTTCTCATCCCGCGGACAAAACTGGCGGTCCAGATAATAATTGTCCAGCGGAATCGGATGGGGCTTTAAGCCCCTGGCAGACAGATGGATGGACAACCGGTGGGAAAAAGTCGTTTTACCTGAGGAGGACGGACCTGCAATCATGATAAATTTCTTTCCGCCCTTGTTTACAATGACATCCGCAAGCTCCCCGATACGCGCCTCCATCTGCGCCTCCTGCATCAGAATGATATCCTGAATCCGTCCGGTAGAGATGGCTTCGTTTAACTGACCGATATTTTTCACGCCCATCTGCTCACCCCAGAGCGCACTGCTCCTCTGAGTTGCAAAAAGCTTCTCCGAGGGACGATATTCGCTGAGCACACCCGTTTCCCGGTCGGGATAAATGAGCACAAATCCCTCGCTGTAGCGGATGAGATCAAACTGCTCCAAATATCCGGTGGAAGGAACCATATGCCCGTAATAATAATCTTTGTAGCCGTCCAGCTCGTAGATGTTGACCCGGGAGCTGCGCCGGTATCTGAATAATTTTTCCTTACCGCTCATGCCAAGCTCATGGAACAGCTTCACTGCGTCCGCTGTCGGAACACTCGTCTTGCGAATCGGGAGATCCGCGTCCGCAAGCCGCCGCATCTCGGCACCCAGCGACTCAAGAAATTCATCCGTCACCTCCATGGAGTCCTCGGAAAAAAGCTCGCAATACTGCCCGTTTCCGGTAGTCTGCAAAACGTGAACACTCACATTTTTTCCACCGAACATGCTATGTACCGCCTTCTGCATCAAAAGAACCACACTTCTGCGGTATGTCTTCACGCCCGCCTTGTCTGCTTCCGTGACAAAGAAAAGCGTTCCATCCTCCTCCACGCGCTTGTTCAGCTCCCGAAGACGTCCGTTCACACAGGCGAGTACAATCCTCCGGTCATAGTCTTTCTGATAATCCTTCGCAATCTGTTCATAGGTCGTTCCCTGCTCGTATACAACCTCTTTGCCCCCAATAAAAAGCTTGCTCATATGATTTCCCCCATTCTTTCACACAGATAAACCAAAAGTTACTGTTTACACCACCGAAAAGGGCTCCCGGTGCGCCTGTGCCGTAATCTCCACGCCCTCCAGCCGCTCCCGCAAAAACTGCTCCATGCAGCCGATAAAAATATGCTCCAGCCCGTAGTGCCCTGCATCAATGATGCACAGCCCCTGAGCCACCGCATCGATACCGCTGTGATGGTCAATATCCCCCGTGACCAGCACGTCCGCTCCCGCGCGGATCGCATCCCCGATCGTGCTCTTGCCCGAGCCGGGACAGATCGCGATACGGGAGACCTTCTGCTCCGGCTCGCCGAACAGCTTTACAGAAAGTGCGTCAAACCGCTCTTTCACCAGTTCGCCCAGGGCATGCAGCGTACACGGCTCATCATAATTTCCGATCACGCCGATGCCGTAGTCGATTCCGTCCTTTGTGACAATATCTGCCAGCGGCGCTTCCACATGAAGGTCGATGCGCTTTGCTGTGAGCCTTCCCATGTGCGAGGCGTCAAAATTCGTATGCATCGCGTAGCAGTTCATATGTGACTGCAAAAGCTCCACCACCCGCCCGCTGATAAAGCCGCCTCTGTTGATTTTTTTCAGCGGTGAAAAAATGAGCGGATGGTGCGTCAACAGCAGCTCCGCTCCAACCGCCTTTGCCCCGGCAATCGCCGCATCGTCCGCATCCAGTGCAATATAAATGCCATGGATGTCCTGAGCATCGTCACCGACCAAAAGACCCACATTGTCCCACTCCTGCGCCAGCTCCTCCGGCGCCGCCGCCTGCAGCTGTGCGATAATATCCCTGAGAATCATTTGTTTTTCACCCTCCATCCTGACAGGGCAGTAAATTCCATACTCTGTCTCTACTTAATATATGCAGCCGCAGCGCGATTTCGTTCCAGCTTCGCACATAATTCCTTCCTGCGCTCCGCAGTCCGCTCTGCCGCCTCATTCCCCCGCGAAAGCTCCTGCAAGATTGCCTCGCACTGCCGCTGCTCCCGCTCCAGAAAGGAGGAAAGCACCGGATGGCGCGACATCAGCAGCCTGTGCCCATAAGCGTCCACCAGCTCTATCGGCAGACCGCTCTCATGAGCAAAACTAGAAATATCTGATATTTTTTGCGGAGCCACCCGCAAAATCGGGTAAAATTTACCGCCCTCCAGCACAAAGTCCTCCGCTTCTACCAGATAATCCTCTGACCGCAAATACGCCCGCACCGCAGCAAGCTCCGACTGCGGCTCAATAATCAGCTGCTGCAGCCCCTTTACCACCGCACGGCCGCGGCTTAGGATATCGATCATCAGATTGCCGCCCATCCCCGCAATGAGCGCAGCATCTATTTCTCCCGGAGCAATTTTGTCAAATCCGTCCGATAAACGTGTTTCTATGTAATCCCCCAGCTTTTCCTCCGCAATATGTTCCCTTGCCCGAAGCAGCGGCCCGGTGTTGATATCCATGGCAATCGCCCGTTTCATTCGTTTTTCCTTCACAAGAAACATCGAAAGATAGCCATGGTCACAGCCGACATCTGCCAACACGTCGCCCGCCTGCACCATCTGTGCCAGATGCATGAGACGATCTGATAAGCGGTTCATATTACTCCAGATAATCCTTTAATTTTCTACTGCGGCTGGGGTGTCGCAGCTTGCGCAATGCCTTCGCCTCAATCTGGCGGATACGCTCTCTGGTAACATTAAACTCCCTGCCAACCTCTTCCAGGGTCCTTGCCCGGCCATCCTCCAGCCCGAAACGCAGCGTCAGTACCTTTTTCTCCCGCTCGGTAAGCGTCCCAAGCACCTCGCCCAGCTGTTCCTTGAGAAGCGTAAACGCCGCTGCATCCGCAGGCACCGGCACGTTGTCATCCTGTATGAAATCTCCCAGATGGGAGTCCTCCTCCTCGCCGATAGGCGTCTCTAAAGACACCGGTTCCTGAGAAATTTTTAAGATTTCACGCACGCGCTCCACCGGCATGTTCATCTCCGCCGCGATCTCCTCCGGGGTCGGCTCACGCCCCAGCTCCTGCAAAAGCTGTCTTGAGACACGGATCAGCTTGTTAATCGTCTCCACCATATGCACCGGAATACGGATGGTCCGCGCCTGATCCGCGATGGCACGGGTGATCGCCTGACGAATCCACCATGTAGCGTAGGTCGAAAACTTGTAGCCCTTGCGATAATCAAATTTTTCCACCGCCTTGATCAGACCGAGATTTCCCTCCTGGATCAAATCCAAAAAGAGCATGCCGCGTCCAACGTAACGCTTTGCGATGCTGACAACCAGGCGCAGGTTTGCCTCTGCAAGACGCTTTTTGGCATCCATATCGCCCAGCTCCATGCGCTTTGCAAGCTCGATCTCCTCCTCCGCGGAGAGCAGGGGGACCTTACCGATCTCCTTTAAATACATACGCACAGGATCCTCGATGCTGACACCATCCGGCACAGACAGGTCGATCTGCTCTACCTCTACTTCGTCCTCATCATCCAGCAAAATATCATCATCGTCATCGGAAATACGCAGCACATCGATGTTATGTGCCTCCAGAAACTCTAAAATCTCCTCAAACTGCTCAGCGCCAAGGTTCATGTCCTTAAAATATTCACTGATCTCCTGATATTCCAGCATATTTTTCTTTTTCTTCGCCACCTCAAGCAGCTCATTCAGCTTGAGATTGAGCTGCTCGGTCACAGCAGCATTCGCCGCCGCTGCCTCGCGCGCCGCCTCAGTTTTTGTTTTCGCAGGCTTTTTGTTTTCCATTTTGTTTCCATCCTCTCATGGTTAATATATATCTTGTCCCTTTTTGGGGAAAATATGTGTCAGTGTACGGTCTCGTTGATATTTGGCAAAACTGTGCAGGATATTTGCACATCTGCAAAGAAGAAAATCACAGGCGCAGCGAACTGCGTCAAGATTTTCAGATGCAGCAGATATGCAAATAGACAAGCAAGATTGCCGAATCATCAACAAGACAGTACACTTGTTCAGAGTCAGAGCAATTTCACGAAAATGCAGGCAGACTTGCATAGCCGACTGTATTTCGGGAAATTTCTATGGCGAATATCCCACAGTCTGGAAATCCGCAGGATTTTCAAACCCGGCTCTGAACAAACCGCTACTTCCCGCTCACCGCATCGATAAAACGCTGCATATCCGCAAGATTTGTCACATCCAGCCGCGTTCGTTTCGCCTCCAGACTGTCGCGCTTTACACGGGAAATCACATCCCGCAGCGCCTTTTCCCGCTCCCCCGGCTCCTCCGGGCCGGGAAGTGCCGCGTGAAAAATCTCCGTCACACGCCGCTGCTGCTCCTCGTCGTCGTGAAACATGCCGACGATAGCCGCGGGATTCCCCTCGCCTTTTTCGTACTGTTCGTACAAAATTCCGGCCACCCTGCGATAAAGCTCGTCCGTAAAATCCTCCGGCGCAACCTGAGTACGAATCTGTTCAAACAGCCCCGGCTCCTCCGCAAGCCACGTCAAAAGCAGCCTCTGCGCCTTGTGGTTTCCGTCCTCCTGCTTCTTTTTATGGTTCATACCGGACTTTAATCGCGTCGGCGCTTCCGGCGCCCTCCGCTGCCCGGCTCCCCGGGTACCCAAGGTGTTCACGAGCCTGCGGAGCTGCTCATAGCTGATGTGATAATGCTCCGCCGTGGCGGTGATATAATTTTCCCGCTCCAGCTCCCCTGTAAATCCCAGCAGCCGTCTTGCCACCTCGTTATGAAAAGCCGTCTTGCCCTCCGGGTCCTTCATATCATAATTCTGCTCCAGCACCCGAAGCTCAAAGAAAAAGCTGTTTTCCGCCGATTCGATCCGCTTTTCAAATTCCTCCGCGCCCAGCGCCTTGATAAACTCGTCCGGGTCCTTGTACGGTTCCATGTGAATGACCTTTGCGGTCAGCCCTGCCTCCTTTAAAATCGGTATCGCGCGCAATGCCGCCCGGATACCTGCGCCGTCGCTGTCAAAGGTAAGATACACCTCCTTTGTGTACCGCTTCAGAAGCGAAGCGTGTCCCGTCGTAAACGCGGTTCCAAGGGATGCCACCGCATTGTCGAATCCCGCCTGATGCAGGGCAATCACATCCATGTAACCCTCACACAGGAGCATACCCTGCCGCTTCGTCGTGCGGGCAACGTTCAGCGCGTAGAGGTTGCGCGATTTGTCAAATACGGGCGTCTCCGGCGAATTTAGATACTTTGGCTCGCCCCCGCCCATCACACGCCCGCCAAAGCCGATCACTTTGCCCCTCACATCCATAATCGGAAACATCGCCCGGTTCCAGAATTTGTCATGCGCGCCCCGCTTCTCATCAAAGGTCACAAGCCCGGAATCCTTCAGCAGCATGTCGTCATATCCCTTTCGTTTCAAATAGCGGTAGAGATCATCGCTGTACTTGTCCGAATAGCCCAGCCCAAACCGACGCATCGTCTCATCGGAGAGGGCACGCTTTCTGAAATATTCATGGGCCTGCCTGCCGCGCTCCCCCCGCAGCAATGCGTAGTAGTAGGTCGCTGCTTCCTTCTGGATCTCCAGAAGCCTGCTTCGTCTGTCCATACGCGTGCGCTCCTCCTGTGTCGCCTCCCGCTTCGGCAGCGTGACACCCGCGCGATCCGCCAGTTCCTGCAGAGCCTCCGAAAAAGTCTCATTCTCGTAGTTCATGAGAAACGCGAACACATCACCTCCCGCACCGCAGCCAAAGCAATAGTACATCTGCTTGCCTGCGGACACGGAAAAGGACCCTGTTTTCTCATTGTGAAACGGGCAGAGCCCGACATAATTGCTACCGCGTCTGTGCAGCTTTACATATTGGGAGATAATGTCCACGATATCGCTGCGCGAACGCACCTCCTCCACGATTTCGTCCGAATAAAACGGCATTCTAATTCACCTGCCATGCCAACGGTACAAAGTACTCGTTGAATTTTGCAATTGCATACTGATCGGTCATGCCCGCAATGTAATCACACACGACACGATCCTGCGGTTCTTTTTTGTCGATCATGCGCGTAAACTCCTCCGGCATCTTTTCCGGCCGTTCCATATAAAAATGAAACAGCTTGCGCAAAAGCTCCTTCGCCTTCTCCTCCTCGACCTTTGCGATGGAGCCGTGGTAAAGGTTGTCATACATGAACTGCCGCAGCTTTCTCATCGCCCCCTCCACCTCCGGGGACATGCAGATATTATTTTTGTCCATGCTGTTAATGATCATATTATGTACAAGTGTATCCAGTCGCTTTCTCGTAGAGCCGCCCAAAATCTCACGGTACTCGGCGGGGATGTCCGACTCCGCAAGAATTTTTGCGCGAATCGCGTCATCGATATCGTGGTTGATATAGGCGATCTTATCCGAAAAACGCACGATTCGCCCTTCCAGTGTTGACGGCATCAGGCTCATCTGATGGTTGCGGATGCCATCCCTTACCTCCCATGTCAGGTTCAGCCCCTCGCCGTCCTTTTCCAGACACTGCACAACACGCACGCTCTGATCGTTGTGCGCAAAGCCGCCCTCGCACAGATCATCCAGGACCGCCTCTCCCGCATGTCCAAAGGGCGTGTGCCCCAGATCATGCCCCAGCGCAATCGCCTCCACCAAATCCTCATTCAGACGCAGCGCCTTGGCAATCGTACGTGCATTCTGCGACACCTCAAGCGTGTGTGACAGGCGCGTGCGGTAATGGTCGCCCTTCGGTGTCAGAAATACCTGGGTCTTGTTTTTCAGCCGCCGGAACGCCTTGCTGTGCAGAATGCGGTCACGATCCCTCTGATACACCGGACGGATATCGCACTGCGGCTCATCCCGCTGCCTGCCCCGGGTATTTTCGTCCAGACTGGCATAAGGGCTTAGCATCGTGTGCTGGCGCCGTTCCAATTCCTCGCGAATTGTCATACCTGGTGATTCCTTTCTTTTGTGGTAACAACATAGCCATATCATCATACTTCTTATTATTTATATTCCGCGCTTTTGACAAATTTCCTTTTTCGTCTGCAAAAAAATTTATGAAGATCAAAAAACGGCACAATTTTACAGCAGTTCCGCCGCCGGCAGTCTCTGGCATGGGACATACAGCCATGCTTTGCGCAGCCCTCCGCCAGCGGCCGAAAAATCTCCCTCTAGTATTTATAAATCTTATCCGCAAACGCCTTTGCGACCTTGTACGCCGGATTTTCCATGCGGCGCTTCACATTTTTTAGCTGCGCCCGAATCGGGATCTGCTGCGGGCAATGCTGCTCACATTTGCCGCAGCCCACGCATTTTGAAGCGATCGTCTTGTCCTGGCGCAGCGTCGTACACATGAAATAGGCTGTCATGCCGCCGAACCAGCTGTCGGTATAGCTGCGGTTATACGCCTGAAAACAAGTGGGAATATCCACCCCCTGGGGACAGGGCATACAGTAGCCGCACCCGGTGCAGCCCACTTTCACACTCCTGTTAATCGCCGTCTTTACACGCTCAAAAAGCTGCAGCTCCTCCGGCGTCAGCTCACCTGCCTGTGCATCGGAGGCAATGCGGCAGTTCTCTTCCACCTGCGCCGCATCGTTCATCCCGGAAAGAACAACATTCACCTGCTCCTGATTCCAGAGCCACCGCAGGCCCCACTCAGCCGCGCTGCGTTTTTTATCCGCGCCTGCAAATTCCCGCTTCGCAGTCTCCGGCAGCTGGTTTACCAGCCTGCCGCCCCGCAACGGCTCCATAATGATGACCGGAATACCTTTTTCGTGTGCATAATTCAGACCCTCCACACCCGCCTGAGTATATTCGTCCATATAATTGTACTGTATCTGACAGAAATCCCAGTCATAGGCGTCGATCAGCTCTTGAAACTTCGCCGTACCTCCGTGGAAGGAAAAGCCGATATTTTTGATCGCACCCGACGCCTTCTTCTCTGCAATCCATTCCTGAATGCCCAGATCCGTCAGCCGCTGCCACGTCGCCGGATCATTCAGCATATGCATCAGATAATAGTCGATAT
>CASCGD010000039.1 GCA_949132985.1 uncultured Lachnospiraceae bacterium | reverse complement strand
ACATGCAAGGGAATGCATGAAGCATCGGAATAATAAAATTTATTCCTCACCGCTGTGCAAAGCAGGTTTTGATAGACATGTGCAGTTGTATATGTTATAATCAGCGATATCTGAAATTGAATAAGTGCAAAGGTTGTAACGTCAGGGTTGCATCATTATCATGATGCGCAAAAGAGAATCCGGTGAGAATCCGGAACGATGCCGTCACTGTGTACGGGAGTGACCTTCAAGCCACTGGGAAACCGGGAAGGGAAGGCCATGTTGAACGAAGTCAGGAGAACTGCCCGGGCGTGGAATCTTAGGTCTGCGGTCCACGGAACCTATATTCTCACAGCGATGCATGTTTTTGTACCGTACATGCGAAGGCATAGAACAGTTGCTTTTCTTTTGCATGCCTGAAACGGAAGAAGGGACGATGTATAAATGAGGTGAGAGGAGCGCGCAGTCTGCTCTTTTTTTTATGCGCAGGGGCGCATATAGAAGTTTGCGGCTAAAGGAGCGCGCAGAGCATTTGATTCGTTTTGGAAATAAAAAGGAAAAGGAAAGATCACAGATGAAACAGAGGACGGCTGCGATGCTTACGGCGCTGGCGTTGGCGGGGATTTCCGTTTGTGGCTGCGGCAGTATGTATGGGGATGCGCCTGCTCAGAGCGGGACACAGGGAGAAAACAGGCCGGGTGAAACGTCCGGGGAGACGGAGGAAGCGCATGAGAAGGAAGCCGGGGAGCAGGGTAAGAGCGACCGGGAGCTTGCCGATGAGGTGGCGGCGCTTATCGATGCAATCTATGTGCAGGAGCGCACGGATGATACCGACGCACAGTGCGAGGCGGCAAAGGAGGCATGGGATGCGCTCACCGATGCGCAGAAAGCACTTGTAGAGGGAGAGGAGGCAGGTATGGATTATTTTGGGCTGGATACCGGCGATGCGTCAAAGGATGACCCGGGAAACGCGGATGGGATCGGAGAGAGGGAGCTTTTGGTTGTGAGCTTCGGAACGTCCTACAACGACAGCCGCGTGGCGGATATCAGGGGCATAGAGGATGCCTTGCAGGCGGCGTATCCCGACTGGTCTGTCAGGAGAGCGTTTACCTCGCAGATTATTATCAACCATATTCAGGCGCGGGACGGGGAAAAGATCGACAATATGGAGCAGGCCATGGACCGCGCAGTGGCAAACGGCGTAAAGATGCTGGTCATCCAGCCGACACATCTTATGCACGGTGCAGAGTATGACGAGATGATGAAGACGGTAGAGCGCTACCGGGACCAGTTTGAGAAAGTGGCGGTTGCAGAGCCGCTTTTGGGAGAGGTGGGGACGGATGCCTCCGTGATCAACGAGGACAAGGAAAGCGTGGCAAGGGATGTGACGGCCGAGGCGCTTAAGGAGGCGGGCTATAAGAGTCTGGAGGAAGCGCAGGAAGACGGGACGGCATTTGTGTTCATCGGCCATGGCACGGCCCATGTGGCAAAGGTGAGCTACAGCCAGATGCAGTCGCAGATGGAGGCGCTGGGCTATAAAAATGTGTTTATCGGAACGGTGGAGGGTGAGCCGGAGGGAACGGACACGGTGTCCGTGATTGAGGCGATAAAGGCCGCAGGATACACAAAAGCAGTGCTGCGCCCCCTGATGGTTGTTGCGGGAGACCACGCGAACAACGATATGGCGGGGGATGACGACGATTCCTGGAAAAGTATGTTAACCGCTTCCGGCGTGTTTGAGCAGATCGACAGCCAGATTGCAGGGCTGGGAAGCATTGAAGCGGTGCAAAAGCTTTATGCCGCGCATACGAAGGCGGCGATGGATGCGTTGTGAGATCGTAAGGAGCACCTGGCGAATGCGGGCCGGAGAGCGAGCCATGTGGTTTGTGAACGCAGCGCACGTCAGTGAAGATTTGTAAAAGGAAAAGAGAGAGCCGGGCATGCCCGGAGATTATCGGGAGGAAAGGAATACGATGAAGCGGGAGGTCATAAGATGGATCAGAGGAGCACTGATCGGCGCAGCTGCAGTATTTCTTATGGGCTGCGGCGCAGGCAGCACGCCGGTGTCCGATCAGGCTGAAAGGGATGTTCCGGTGCAGGAGCAGCCGGAGTCTGGGGAATCGGAAGAAAAAACGCCGGAGGAAGTGCAGGACGCGGAAGAAAAACAAGGTATGAAGGAAAACCGGGAGGAAGTGCCAAAGGATGGTGTTTACACGGTCACGTTTGAAACGGACAGCAGCATGTTCCATCTGAACGAGTCCTGTGAGGGACGTGCGAGGCTGACCGTGGAGGATGGCGCAATGACGGTTCACATTCCGCTGGTTTCAAAGAGCATCGTAGGTCTCTTTCCCGGGAGTGCCGGGGAGGCGCGGTCTGTGGACGAATCAGAATGGCTGCAGCCTGTAACAGAGACGGTGACCTACAGCGACGGCTATACAGAGGAGGTCTACTCCTTTGACGTTCCGGTGCCGGCAATAGGCGTGGAATTTGAGCTGGCACTCATCGGCACCAAGGGAAAATGGTATGACCACATGGTTCGGGTGTCGGATCTAAAGCCTGCGGAGGGGGAAGCGGTGCCCGGTGAGGATGGCGGTGCAAAAGCAGCCGCGGGCAAAAAAGCACAGCCTCAGACGGCACTGGAAAACGGCACTTACCGCGTAAAGGTTACGCTCTTGGGCGGGACCGGGCGGGCTAAGATTGACTCCACCGCCAGGCTTACGGTTTCCGATGAGGGGATGGTGGCGCGTATTGTATGGAGCAGCCCCTGGTATGACTATATGGTGGTGGAGGGAGCGAGGTATGAACCAGTCAATGAGAATGGAAATTCGGTGTTTGAGATTCCTGTGTCGGCGCTTGATGTAGAAATTCCGGTGACGGCGGATACCGTTGCCATGAGCACGCCTCACGAGATCGAATACACGCTGGTGTTTGACTCTGCAAGTGCAGAGCCGGCAGCGTGAAAATTGCTTTTATGGGATTTCGCGGTTTCTGCGCTGGTTCACGAAGTAGTTTAGAATACCGCCTGCGACAATGATGAGGCCTGCCATGGCAGCCACCCGCTTTGCGGCCTCCTGAGGAAGCCGGCTTTTTGCACCGATGGAGTCGTAGCTGAAGGTGAGGGCATACGGAATTTCATGCGCACCGCCCATGGCGGTGGTGTCCGCGATGACGGGCATGGGTGTGTCCATGGCGGTGACCGGAATGAGAAAGACGGAAGGGCGGCCTTCCTCTGAGGTGTTGTTGTAGCGCACATGATCCACAATCATGTAATCATAGTTGGAGCTGCTCCACTGGATGCGCGCAAAGACACCGGCCTCCGAAACGGTGAGCAGTGTGGGCGAAACGATAGATGCCTTGCCGCTGCCGCCGACGAGGGTGACCTGTACGGAATATTCTCCGTCAGGGAGTGATAAAATTTTGGAGTCGGCTTCGGATGCAGCTTTGACCGGTAAAGGTGAAAAGACGATGAATGCTGCTGTCCACAAGGCGGCCAGCAGACAACGTACAGATGGTTTTTGAAAGGAACTCATGCAATCCTCCGTTTCATGTAGGTCATACGATACTATAGCATATCGTCCCGGGCCTGTAAAGTGCGGGGATAACGACAGAAGGAGAAATGTGGTGAGAGGAATTTTATATGGAATCGGCGTTGGCCCGGGGGACCCCGAGCTTATGACATTAAAGGCAGTGCGGCTCATAAGGGAGAGTGATGTCTGCGCCGTGCCTGGGGAGCATGTGGAAAAAACAACTGCCTACCGGATTGCGGTTCAGGCGGTGCCGGAGCTTAAGGACAAGGAGCTTTTGCCCGTCTATATGCCGATGGTGATGGACAGAAAGCTTCAGCAGCGCTGTCATAAGGAAGGGGCGGAAAAAATAGAGGCGTGTCTTTTACAGGGAAAAAACGTGGCGTTTCTGACGCTGGGTGATCCGGGTATCTATTCGACCTTTCCCTATGTTCAGCATCTGGTGGAGGCTGACGGTTACGAGACGGCGCTGGTGTCCGGCATTCCTTCATTCTGCGCGGCGGCAGCGCGGCTGAATATGTCGCTTGTGGAGTGGAACGAGCCGCTGCATGTGATTCCGGCGGCGCACAAACCGGATGCGGGGCTTCATCAGGAGGGAAATTACGTGCTCATGAAGTCCGGGTCAAAGATGGAGAAGGTAAAAGCGCTTTTGCGCGCCAGCCGCAGAGACGTCATGATGGTGGAAAACTGCGGGATGGCTCAGGAACATGTATACCGGGGCGTGGAGGAGATTCCCGATGATGCAGGTTATTATTCGCTGATTATCGCGCGGGAGCGTCGGGAGCAGACATGATCGAATTGCGGAATCTTACAAAAAAATTTGGTCAGTTTACGGCGGTGGAGCATTTGAATCTCACGATTGAGTCGGGAGAGTTTTTCGGGCTGCTGGGCGCAAACGGCGCGGGGAAGACCACGACCATTGGGATGCTCTCAACGCTGCTGCTTCCCACGGAGGGAGAGATTGTTGTGGACGGACAACGGCTTTCGAGGAAAACGCCGGAATTGAAGCGGCGGTTTTCCGTTGTCACCCAGGAATATTCCATGCGCCAGGATATGACGATGGACGAGATTATGGAGTACCAGGGCAGGCTTTACTATATGCCGGTGAAAAAGATCCGCGGGCGGAGTGCACAGCTGTTGGAATTCTGCGGGTTGGCTCCTTATCACAGGCGGACGGTGCGGAAGCTCTCAGGCGGCATGAAGCGCAGGCTTATGGTGGCGCGGGCGCTTCTCACCGAGCCGGAGATCCTGCTTTTGGACGAGCCGACGGCAGGCATGGATGCGCTGGCGAGACGACAGATGTGGAATCTTTTGCGGAGCTTAAACGAGCGGAATTTGACGATTCTGCTCACAACCCATTATATGGAGGAGGCGCAGTCGCTGTGCGGCCGTGTGGCGTTCTTAAAACAGGGCAGTCTGCAGGAGGTGGACACGCCCGGGCATTTGATCGAGGCGCTGGGGATGTATGCGGTGGATGTGCATACGCCGGAGGGTGCAGTCAGCCGTTTTTTTGCGGAACGGGAGCAGGCAGTTGCATATTTATCCGCACAAAAAGAGCAGTGTGAGCTTCGGGAGACCACGCTGGAGGATGTGTTTGTGGAGCGGGAGGCAAAGTGATGGGGATTGTGACAATCCTGTGGGAAAAATGGAGGGAATTTCGCCGGGATTTTTATAAGATCACGCTGGCGGCGATGATTGCGCCCCTCATGTATCTGGTGGTGTTTGGCATCGGCGTACAGACCATGTCCCACGGGGAACCGTATTTAAACTTCCTTATCCCGGGAGTGGTGTCGCTTACGACGATGAACGGCAGCTTTAACGCTATCGCCCAGAACCTGAACGTCCAGCGGCTCTATGAAAAGGCCTTTGACCAGGTGATGATCTCGCCGACGCCCCTCTGGCAGTTTGTTGTGGGTCAGGTCATCGGGGGAAGCCTGCGGGGTCTTTATGCCGGGTTTGTGATACTTGTGCTTGTATGGCCGGTTCACACGGGGCTGATCTTTGATGGCTGGTCCTTTCTCATCCTGTTTTTGAACGGGGCGGTTTTTTCGGTCATCGGCGTGGTGGTGAGTTTTTATGCGAAAAGTCACACGGATGTACCGCGATTTTCCAACTATGTCATTATGCCGATGGCGTACCTATGCAACACATTTTTTTCCACGGAGCAGATGCCGCGCGGCCTGCGCGAGGCGGTGGGTATCCTGCCATTGTCGCAGACCAGCGGGATGATTCGAAGCATCGCGAAGGGAGAGGGATTTGCGGCTGTCGGTATTCTGATTCTGGCGGCGTATCTGATTGTTTTTGGGCTGCTCGCGTTTTTGTTTTTATACCGGAAGAAGAATTTGTAACGCTCCAGAGTCGGAGCAGTCGGCATAAGATCCGCTGTAACAGGGCATTTCGATAGCAAAGAAGGGGAAGAGGATATGAAAAAGGGGTGGCGTGTGATTTTTATCGTGTGCCTGGTCGTCTTTGTGGCAGGCTGCTCTGCGGCGGGGAGATCGGACGACGGCGCGGGAGAGACGGCAGATGCGGGTGCGGTGCAGGACGGTGGCGCGGGAGAGACGGCAGATGCAGGCGCGGTGCAAAATGGCGGGTTTGTTGCGGCTGACGGCGACGGGGCATGGGACAAAAGTGAGCGCGGGACGGATCACGCAGGCGGGGTGCAGGCCGAAAACGGGCGTGGGACGGATGACGGTGCGCATGACGGAAACGAGCGCGGGACAAGGGGGTTAGCGCCGAAATGGCGGGAGATGAAGCCGGAGGGTACCCTCCCCCTCTCCTACGCGACGCAGTTTCAGGCAGATTTTTATGAGGGCGGTTACTCCCTGATCACGATTGAAAAGGTCGGGCGCTTCCTCGTTGTACCAAAGGGCCGGGCGCTGCCGGAGGCGCTGGACGAGGATATCACCGTGTTGCAGCAGCCGTTGGATTGCATCTATCTCGTGGCAACGTCTGCGATGGATTTTTTTCGGGTGCTTGACGGCATCGGAAATATCCGGCTGTCGGGCACGGATGCCGACGGCTGGTACATCAGGGAGGCGGCAGATGCAATCCGCCGGGGTGATATGCTCTATGCGGGAAAATATTCTGCGCCGGATTACGAGCGGATTATCGGCGAGGGGTGTAATCTGGCCATTGAGTCCACAATGATTAGCCATGCGCCGGAGGTGAAGGAGCAGATGGAGCGCTTTGACATTCCGGTTCTCGTGGAGCGCTCCAGCTATGAGAGCCATCCGCTGGGGCGTATGGAATGGGTGAAGCTTTATGGCCTGCTGCTTGGAAAAGAGGATGAGGCGGCTGCATTTTTTGAGGAGCAGACCAGCGATATCCCGAATTTGAGCGGTGTAAAGGGAGAAAAACCGCGTGTGGCGTTTTTTTCCATCAACACGAAGGGTATCGTCACGGTGCGCAAGAGCGGCGATTATGTCTCGAAGATGATCGAGCTGGCGGGAGGCGCTTATGTTTTCCCGGATCTGGGGGACGATCGCGCGCTCTCCACGATGAATATGGAGATGGAGCGCTTTTACGGTGGGGCGAGGGAGGCGGACATCATCATCTACAACAGCACCATCGAGGGTGAACTGCGCTCGCTGGAGGAGCTTTTGGAGAAGAGCGTGCTTTTGGCTGATTTTAAGGCGGTGAAGGAGCAGCGTGTGTACTGTGTGGGGCAGAACCTGTTTCAGGAGAGTACCGGGTGCGGACAGATGATCAGGGATATGAACCGGATCTTTACGGGGGAGGCGGCGAGTGAAGAGGAGCTGACATACCTTTATCCGCTGCGGTGAGACAAACAATTTGCGGGCAAAACTGCCATAAGATCCAGGAACGGGAAAAACAGGAGTGGGAAAGAGCAACCGGAGAGGAGGGTGAGTGCTTTGGATGAGGGAAAAAGAACACGGCGTTATGTGATTGCTTTTATCGCCCTGGCGGCCCTTTTTGCAGGGCTTGTCCTGATAAACCTGCGGGTGGGAAGCGTCGATGAGACAGCGGGGGAACTCTACGGGCAGATTTTGTGGAAGATCCGGCTGCCGCGCATTCTGGCGGCAGGAATGTTGGGCGGTGCCCTGTCACTGGCAGGTTTTCTGCTGCAGACCTTTTTTGCAAACCCCATCGCAGGGCCTTTTGTGCTGGGTATCAGCTCCGGGGCGAAGCTTGTGGTCTCACTGACGATGATCTTTTTGCTGGAATGGGGAGTTTCCATTTCGTCCTGGGGGATGATCGCCGCGGCGTTTGGAGGTGCCATGATCTCCATGGGCTTTATTCTGCTCGCATCCCGGCGGCTGCAGGCGATGCCGCTGTTAGTCATCTGCGGTGTGATGATCGGCTATATCTGTTCGGCGGTCACGGATTTTGTTGTGACCTTTGCAGATGATTCGAACATCGTGAATCTCCATAACTGGTCGCTGGGAAGCTTTTCCGGCATGAGCTGGGGCAATATCCGGGTTATGGCGGTTGTTGTCGCCGCAGCGTTTTTGTTTTGCATGCTTCTCTCAAAGCCCATGGGAGCTTACCAGCTTGGCGAGATGTACGCCCGCAGCATGGGTGTCGATATCATGCGGTTTCGCGTCGCCCTCATCCTGCTTTCCAGCATTTTGGCTGCGACGGTGACGGCTTTTGCCGGTCCGATTTCGTTCGTTGGAATCGCTGTTCCGCATCTTATGAAGCGCATGCTAAAGACAGCAAAACCGATTCTGCTTATTCCCGCCTGCTTTGCAGGCGGCGGGGCATTTTGTCTGTCTTGCGACCTGATCGCGCGGACGGTATTTGCGCCGACGGAGCTTTCCATCAGCTCAGTGACGGCGGTTTTTGGCGCGCCTGTGGTGCTGCGGATGATGGTGCGTCGGCAGGAAGGGTGAGATCATGGCAGATAGTTATCTTTTTACGGAGCATATGGCGGTGGGTTATGGAAGAGCCATATTGATTGACGACATTTCCATACGCGTCGCGCGGGGAGAGATCGTTACGCTCATCGGCCCGAACGGTGCAGGAAAATCTACCATATTAAAGAGCATGATCCGCCAGCTTGCGCTAATGGGCGGCCGTGTGGTGCTGGACAAAGATGATATGGCGGCACTGGATGGTCGTGCGGTTGCAAAAAAGATGTCGGTGCTCATGACCGATCGGACGCAGCCGGAGCTGATGACCTGTTTTGACGTGGTCGCTGCAGGCCGGTATCCGTATACGGGACGGTTCGGCGTTTTGAGCGGCGAGGACCGCCGGAGGGTTCGGGAGTCGCTGGCTCTCGTTCATGCGCTGGAGCTGGAGGCGGCAGATTTTTCACGCATCAGCGACGGACAGCGCCAGCGGGTTTTGCTGGCGCGGGCAATCTGCCAGGAGCCGGAGGTCATCGTGCTGGATGAACCGACCTCGTTTCTGGATATCCGTCATAAGCTGGAGCTTTTATCTATTTTAAAAGAGATGGTGAGGGAGCGCCGGGTGGCGGTGATCATGTCGCTTCATGAGCTGGACCTTGCACAGAGGATTTCCGATACGGTGGTCTGTGTGTGTGAAAACCACATTGACCGGGTGGGGGAGCCGGAGGATATTTTTACCGATGATTATATCAGGAGGCTTTACGGCGTAAAGCGCGGCGGCTACCATGCAGATTTTGGCTGCCCGGAGCTGGAAACGGCGGCGGGGGAGCCGCAGACCTTCGTGATTGGCGGCGGGGGCAGCGGGATTTCATGCTACCGCAGGCTGCAGAGAAAGGGCGTGCCGTTTTTTGCGGGTGTGCTTCACACCAATGACATTGATTATGCAGTTGCAAAATACCTGGCGGTGCAGATCATTGATACGCCGCCCTTCGAACCGATCGGCGAGGAGACGTATGAGCGGGCGCGGGCGTGTATGCACCTGTGTAAAACGGTATATTGTACGCTGGAAGACTTCGGCAGCATGAACGAGGCAAACCGGAGGCTGATGGAGGAAGCGCGGGAGATGGAGATTTTGCGTGAGCCGTGTGCGGCGGGCCGGATCTGAGAAGGGGAAGGCATTTGGTGACGCATTTTTAAAATTTTTAGAGGAGTTTCGTATATGAAAACAGTTCAAATCACGATAGAGAACGGCAAATCCTTCACTGCGGAGGCAGGGAAAAGACTGACGGATGCCCTGGAGGAGTCGGGGGTTTATTTGCCTGCGCCATGCGGAGGAGTCGGGAAATGCGGGAAATGCGGGATTACCGTGGCTGCGGGAAAGCTGCCTGTGACAGAAATGGACCGGCATTTTTTTAATGCGGGGGAGCTGGCGAGGGGGCATCGTCTGGCGTGCGCGGCGCGGGTGGAGGACGATCTTGTCATACGCCTGCCGGACTTTGGTGAGGAGCATTTTGACGCGCTGGCAGGAAACGGCAGGCCGGGGGTGTTGTCAGAAAAGTCTTCTGTCTGCATTGCTGTTGATATCGGGACGACGACACTGGCGGCGGCACTTATCGAGAGTACTTCTGGTGAGCTGACGGCGGCTGTCACTGGCGTCAACCATCAGAGAGCCTTTGGTGCGGATGTGGTCTCACGGATTGCCGCGGCTTCCGGGGGAAAAGGAGGGATGCTGCAGCAGAGCATCCGCGGTGATCTGAATGTGCTCATTGGCCGTCTGCTGTCGGAGGGCGGCTGCCTGCCGGAGCAGGTAGAACGGGTGGCCGTCAGCGCAAACACGACGATGGGCCATCTGCTCATGGGATATCCCTGTGAGGGTCTTGGAGCTTATCCGTTTACGCCCTGGGATATCGGGGCGGTGACGGAGGACGCGCGGGCGGTTTTCGGAGTGGAGACGGCGCTGAATTGTCCGGTGACGCTGTTACCCGGTATCTCGGCCTATGTGGGCGGCGATATCGCGGCGGGGCTTCTGGCCTGCGGATTCTATGAGAGGCAGCGTCCTGCTTTGTTTGTGGATCTGGGAACAAACGGAGAGATGGCGGTTGGAAACCGAGAGCGTATTCTGGTGGCATCCGCCGCGGCGGGTCCGGCCTTTGAGGGCGGTAATATTTCCTGCGGCACCGGGAGCATCCCGGGCGCGATCTGCAATGTACAGATCAAAGGGGGTGCGGCTCAAATCAGTACCATCGGAAATGCTCCTGCAATCGGGCTGTGCGGCACCGGTGTCATTGAGACGGCAAGGGAGCTGCTTGCGAGCGGACGGATGGATGAGAGCGGCCTTTTGGACGAGACGTATGAAAAAAACGGTTTCCCACTTGCGCTGACGTCGGAGGGGAGGACGCTTTTCTTTACCCAGCGGGACGTGCGGGAGCTTCAGATGGCGAAAGCTGCGGTGCGCGCGGGTGTGGAAACACTGCTTTTGCGCTATGGCATTTCCTGTGACGAGGTGGAGAAGGTGTATGTGGCCGGGGGCTTTGGATTTCATCTCGATATGGAAAAGGCGGTGGATATCGGGCTGCTCCCCGGGAAGCTGCGTGGCAGGGTAAAGGCGGCGGGCAATACAAGCCTGCGGGGCGCCGCTTACTATCTGACAAAGACAGCCGCGCCGGAGCAGATATCGGGACTGATCAGAGTTTGCAGTGAGGTCGGGCTGGCCATGGATCCGAATTTTAACGAGCTGTATATGGAGCACATGATGTTTGATTCCGAGGTCAGAGCGCAGAATTTTGAGTCCGGATCCAGGCGGGTGCAATAGTTTATCACACAGAGGGGAACAGGTGATTTTATGGTACATTTTGTGGGAGCGGGAAGCGGCGCGCCGGATCTGATAACGGTGCGGGGAAAACATCTGATCGGGGAGGCGGACGTGATCATTTATGCGGGATCGCTGGTGAATCCGGAGCTGCTAGACGACAGGCGCCCGGGCGTGCCAGTCTATAACAGCGCCGTCATGACGCTGGAAGAGACGGTGGCTGTCATGCGTGAGGCGGAGCAGCAGGGGAAAACCACCGTGCGGCTCCACACCGGAGATCCGTGTATTTACGGTGCAATCCGAGAGCAGATGGATGCGCTGGATGCACTGGATATCGATTACGATGTGACGCCGGGTGTCAGCTCCTTTCTGGCGGCGGCGGCGGCCCTGAGGATGGAATATACACTGCCGGGAATTTCTCAGAGTGTGGTTGTCACCCGCATGGAGGGCCGGACGCCGGTGCCAAAACGGGAGAGCATACAGGCTTTTGCGGCTCACCATGCCTCCATGGCAATTTTCTTAAGCGTCGGGCGTATCACGGAGCTTGAAGAGCGGTTGATTGAGGGCGGCTATGCTGTGGATACGCCGGCGGCGGTGGCGTATAAGGTGTCGTGGCCCGGGGAGCGCACATTTGTGTGTACCGTCGGCACGCTGGCACAGACTGTCCAGAAGCATCATATCACAAAGACGGCGCTGATTCTGGTGGGAGATGCCATCGCCCACCGCGCGTACGAGCGCTCGAAGCTTTACGATCCGGGGTTTACGACAGAGTACAGAAAGGAAAGTGGAGAAGATGAAAAAAATAACCGTGGTGGGTATCGGGCCGGGGGCGTATGAGCTGATGACCAAAAAGGCGGCGGACGCGCTTGCCGGGGCTGATGTGATTGTTGGCTATCATGTGTATGTGAATCTTGTGAAGGCGTATTTTCCGAATAAAAAGGTGCTTACGACCCCGATGACGCAGGAAATAGAGCGCTGCCGTATGGCGTTTGAGGAGGCAGAAAAGGGACAGTGTGTGGCCATGGTGTGCGGCGGCGATGCCGGCGTGTACGGCATGAGCGGATTGATTTTGCAGCTTGGCCCGGAATATCCGCAGGTGGAGGTGGAGATGGTCAGCGGCGTGACTGCCGCCATCGGCGGTGCGGCGGTGCTGGGAGCGCCCCTGATCCATGATTTTTCTGTGATCAGCCTCAGTGACCTTCTGACTCCGTGGGAAAAAATCGCAAAGCGCATTTTGCTGGCGGCGGAGGCGGATTTTGTGCTTGTGCTTTATAATCCGTCCAGCAAAAAGCGCCTCGATTATCTCAGGAAGGCGTGTGACCTGATTTTGGAGCACCGGACGCCGCAGACGGTGTGCGGGCTGGTGGAGAACATTGGCAGGGATGGAGAGCGGGCGCAGGTGCTGCCGCTGGGCGAGCTTCGCGATACATCGGTAAACATGTTTACGACGGTGTTTATCGGCAATTCCCAGACGCGGGAGATTGACGGGAAAATGGTGACGCCGCGGGGCTATGGGGTATGAGGAGGAAGATGGTGAATACAAAGGAAGCGATGCTTAAGGAGCAGCTGGAACAGATTCATCCGCTGTCGAAGGAGCATGCACAGCAGTGCCGCGCGTACTGGGATACGGTGGGAAAGCCCCTGCGCAGTCTCGGGAAGCTGGAGGATGTGCACATTCAGATCGGGGGCATTCAAAGAAGCGCAAAGCCGTCTGTGGATCATAAGCGTCTCATCGTCATGTGCGCGGACAATGGTGTGGTGGCGGAGGGCGTCACCCAGACTGGGCAGCAGGTTACGGCTGTTGTGGCGGAAAATTTTTTTGATGATAAGACGTGCACGTCGCTGATGTGCCGGGAGGCAAACTGTGAGCTGACGGTGGTGGATATCGGAATGGCTACAGATACGCCCCGCACCCTTCGGAAAAAGGAAATCTACGGCACGAAAAACCTGGCGCTGGAGCCAGCCATGGAGCGGGAGACAGCGGTGGGCGCAATTCTGACAGGTATCGAGCTGGTCCAAAGGTTTGCAGCGGAGGGGGCGCAGATTTTCGCGACGGGGGAGATGGGTATCGGCAACACCACCACCAGCAGTGCTATTGCCTCACTGCTCCTCCATGTTCCGGTGGAGTGTGTGACGGGGCGGGGGGCAGGGCTTTCTTCCCGGGGATTGCAGAAGAAAATTCAGGCCATCCGCAGGGGAATCACTGTAAACAGGCCGGACCCGGAGGACCCTCTGGACGTGCTGGCAAAGGTCGGGGGCGCGGATATTGCAGGTCTGGCGGGCGTGTTTTTGGGCGGTGCCATCTGCCATTGCCCGGTGGTCATCGACGGATTTATCTCTGCGGCGGCAGCACTTGTGGCGAAATGTCTCGTGCCGGAGAGTGTCGATTATATGATTGCCAGCCATGTGTCGAAGGAGCCGGCGGGGACAATGATTCTGGAAGCACTGGGAAAAAGCGCCATGCTCACCTGTGATATGTGTCTGGGTGAGGGCAGCGGTGCGGTGGCGTCTTTTCCGCTTCTTGACATGGCGTTTCGCATTTACAATGAGATGGGGACGTTTGAGGATATCGAAATTGAGACGTATGTGCCGTTGTACTAGTGTGCTGACACGATCATTTTCAGCCAAATGACGCAGAATGAATTTTCAGTCTGCAAGGCGGCTGAACAAGGTGATGCGGCGGCATCGTTGGGTGAGGCCACCGCTACGCCTGCGTTTGGGAAGCAGCACTCTCAGAAAAATATTCTGCGCCAAACATCAAGGTATTTGTGCGGATTGTACTGGTTATCGGCTGCCTGTAATATTTTGAAAAAGGTTGCATTACATGAATCGCAGGGAGGAAAGGGATGAATGGATTTGGATTCCGACTGATTTGCTGCGCTGCGGCGGGGGTGCTCGACCAGCTCTTTGCTGATCCGCGGATGATGCACCCGATCTGCCTGATCGGACGGCTGATCGGATGGGCACAGCGGTGGACGCGGCAGCTGTTTCCGAAAACGAAGGGCGGAGAACGGGCGGCGGGGGTTTATCTTGTGGTGTTTGTGCTGCTTGTTGTTGCCGCCGTGGTCTGCACTGTGACAGTAGGCGCTTACCGGATTCACCCTGCCTGCGGTGTGGCTGTGGAGAGCGTGCTGCTCTTTTATGCACTTGCAGAAAAGTCGCTGGAGCAAGAAAGCCGTGCGGTTTATCGGGCGCTGAATGCGGAAGGGCTGGAGCGTGGGCGTCAGGCGGTGTCCATGATTGTCGGAAGGGATACGGAATCATTGTCCGAGGAGGGAGTCATTAAAGCAACGGTGGAGACGGTGGCGGAAAACACCTCCGACGGCGTAATCGCACCGCTGTTTTTTGCCCTTCTGGGCGGCGCGCCCCTTGCGTATTTTTACAAGGCTGTGAACACGATGGATTCCATGGTGGGGTACCGGAATGAAGAATATCAGTATTACGGCACGGCGGCGGCACGGCTGGACGACGCGGTAAATTTCATCCCCGCGCGGCTCTCGGCAATATGTATGCTGCTTGCGCTGGCGCTTGCGAAGCCCTTTGGGGACCTCCGAAGGAAGCGGCAGAGCAGAGACCGGGAGGATGGGCGGGCTTTCGGCTTTTTTGGGAGGGCGCAGGGTATTGCGGCCAAAGCGCGGCAGAAAAACCGGTACGGTATTTCGGGAGAGTGGCGGAAACAGAGGATGAGGGATATTTTCAGGATTTACCGAAAATACTGCCGCAGCCATGCCAGCCCCAACTCCGCCCAGATTGAGAGTGTGATGGCGGGGGCGCTGGGGGTGGAGCTGGCAGGCCCTGCCTGCTATTTCGGTGTGCTTTACCCAAAACCTGTGATCGGAGAGAAGACAAGGGCGCTGGAGCGGGCGGATATTCTGCGCAGTATCTCCATTCTGCGGGCAACTGCTTATCTGTTCTGGCTCTTCGGGGTGATTATGTTGGGGGCGCTGTGGATGTTTTCATAATGCTTTCATCGTGGAATATGGTTCGGAAGCGCCGGGGCCGCCTGGTTTTGAAGGACCAAAGACTTAGAAATTAATTTTGCAGCACAACCGGAAGGGATTGAAAAGTGAACGATCGGATTGGCTGATGCGAGGTGAGAAGATGGCAAAAAATATAATGATTCAGGGGACAATGTCCAATGCAGGGAAAAGTCTGCTGGCGGCGGGTCTTTGCCGCATATTTCGGCAGGATGGCTACCGGGTTGTGCCTTTTAAGTCACAGAATATGGCACTAAACTCCTATATCACGGGGGAGGGGCTTGAGATCGGGCGTGCGCAGGCGATGCAGGCGCAGGCGGCGGGTATCGAGCCTGCGGCCGCAATGAATCCGATTTTGTTAAAGCCGACAAATGACACCGGGTCGCAGGTTATTGTAAACGGCGAGGTGTACGCCGATATGAGTGCGCGGGAGTATTTTGCGTGCAAAACAAAATTTTTGCCGGAAATCCGGCGGGCCTATGACTCTCTGGAGGCGCAGTATGATATGATTGTGATCGAGGGGGCAGGGTCCCCCGCAGAGATCAATTTAAAGGAGCATGATATTGTAAATATGGGGCTGGCCGAGCTTGTGGATGCACCGGTGCTGCTGGTGGGGGACATCGACCGGGGCGGGGTGTTTGCCCAGCTTGCGGGGACTCTCGATCTGCTCACCCCCGCAGAACGCGCGCGGGTAAAGGGGCTTGTGATCAACAAATTCCGGGGGGACAAGTCGATTCTCATGCCGGGTGTCTCGATGCTGGAGGAGCGCTGCGGTATTCCGGTTGTGGGAGTGACGCCGTTTTTGAATGTTGACCTGGAGGACGAGGATTCGCTTTCTGAGCGCTTTTTACGCTGCAATGCGGGTGGCGCTTTGGATATTGCGGTGGTGCGTTTGCCCCATATCTCGAATTTTACGGATTTTCTTGTACTGGAAAATCAGGAGGCGGTGCGCCTGCGCTACGTGGAACGTGCGGAGAAGATTGGACAGCCGGATCTGGTCATACTGCCCGGCACAAAAAATACGATGGGGGATCTGCGGTGGCTGCGGGAGTCAGGCATGGAGACGGCAGTTTTGCGGGCGCATGCGGGTGGCGCGGTGATTTTCGGTATCTGCGGCGGCTATCAGATGCTTGGTGAGGAGCTAAAGGACCCCGACGGCGTGGAGGAGGGCGGCGCCATGCGCGGTCTGGGGCTGCTTGCGGTGCGCACGGTTTTTACGGAGAAAAAGGTGCGCACCCGGATAAAGGGCGAATTTGCAGAGCTTTCCGGCGCGCTTGCGGAGCTTTCCGGCCAGGCGGTGGAAGGGTATGAGATGCACATGGGCGAGAGTGAAACGATCGGGGGATACGGGAGTCTTACCACCGCAGGGAGCAGGATGTCGTCGGGTGGGAGAGCAATGGCCGCAGGGCAGGCTGCTCCTCTTGTATGGGCCGGTAATTTGCAGAACGGTGAACAAAAGGCGGACGGGGCTTTTTCGGGGTCGGTGTACGGCACGTATGTGCACGGCATTTTTGATGCGGAGGGCGTGGCCCCAAAGCTGTTGCGGGCGCTGGCAAGGCGGAAGGGCATAACGCCTGGTGCGGTGAGAACGGGATCTTTGCAGGAGCACCGGGATCGCCAGTTTGACCTGCTGGCGGATGCGCTGCGTGAGCATTTGGATTTGGAAGCGATTTATGGGATGATGGAACGGAGGCATGCGGGAAAGGACAGCCGGGCGGAACATATGGCAGAGAGAAATGGGATGAAGCCTGTGGCAGAGAAAATCCGGCCGGAAGGCGCAGCTGCGCGGATGGTGCCAGAGAAGGTGCGTCCGGCGGATATCGAGGCGAAGAGCTTTGCGATGATCGAACAGGAGCTTGCCGCGATGGGGAAAATACTGCCGCAGGCGCAGGCACCCATCATCAAGCGGGTGATCCACACCACGGCAGATTTTTCCTATGCGGATACGCTGATGTTCAGCGCTCAGGCGGTCAGGCGGGCGCTTTCGGCGATCCGTGAGGGCGCGTGTATCGTCACGGATACACAGATGGCCATGTCCGGCATCAACAAAAGGCTGCTGGGAAAGTATGGCGGCGAGGTTTTTAATTTTATGGCGGATGCGAACGTGGCGAAGGAGGCGAAAGAGCGGGGCGTTACCCGCGCCGCCGTATGCATGGAGCGTGCCGCCGCATTGAAGAGGCCTGCGATCTTTGCCATCGGGAATGCGCCGACAGCACTGGTGCGGCTCTATGAGATGATTCGGGACGGGAAAATTTTGCCGCGGTTTATCATCGGCGTTCCGGTGGGCTTTGTGAACGTGGTGCAGGCGAAGGAGCTGATTCTGGACACGGATGTGCCTTATATTGTTGCAAGAGGAAGAAAGGGCGGGTCAAATGTGGCGGCTGCGATCTGCAACGCGCTTCTTTACCTGCTGGAAAGGGAAGGCAGCCCGGAGTAGGATGCTGCCGGGGAGAGGAGCATATGAGATTACGAATGCTGGGAATTGACCATAATCTGGCTCCCGTTGATGTGCGGGCGCTGTTTTCCTTCACCAGAAGACAGACAGGGGAATTTTTGGAGGTGCTGAGAAAAAGGCCGGATGTGGAGGGCGCGGTGCTGCTTTCCACCTGCAACCGGACAGAATTGTATGTAAGTGCAGGGAAACCCTTCGTGACCGATCTCTACGGGATGATCTGCAAGGCAAAAGGGCAGTGTGCAGATGCTTACCGGGACGCGTGGACGTGCCGCAGCGGCATGGAGGCGGTGCAGCATCTCATGGAGCTGGCCGCGGGGCTGCAGTCGCTGATCGTCGGGGAGGATCAGATCCTGACGCAGGTGAAAGAAGCACTGACGCTTGCCCGGGCGTGCTATGCCACGGACCGGGTGACGGAGGTACTCTTTCGGCAGGCGGTGACGATGGCAAAGCAGACCAAAAGTCTTTTCCGCATCGACCATGGCGACCCCTCCTGTGCCTCTCAGGCCATCGCTCAGTTTCGGGCGATGGGTGAGGACTTTGCGGGACGGGCCTGTCTTGTGATCGGAAACGGCATGATGGGGCGTCTGACTGCACAGGCGCTTCTGGATGCCGGGGCGAAGGTGTATGTGACGGTGCGTCAGTACCACAGCGGCATCGTGGACATTCCGCAGGGTGCGGTGCGCATCGGCTATGGGGAGCGCTACGATTATATTCCCCGGTGCGATTTCGTTTTTTCCGCCACGGCAAGTCCGAATCTGACCATCAAAAAGGAGTCGCTGGAGGCGTGCCTGAATACTTCTGGCTGTGGGAGCAGTCAAAGGCAGGAATGCGGCCAGGGGAAAGCGCCGCAGCAGCGAGGAGGAGAGCGGGCGCGCATTTTTGTGGATCTGGCGGTGCCGCGGGATATGGAATGCAGCATCGATGTGCTGCCCGGAGTGAAACGCTATGACATCGATGATTTTGCAAGTGCAAAATCAGGAGCGCTTCAGGAGCAGTACCGTGCTGTTTTGGAGCAGGCGAACCGGGGAGCGGAAGAGTTTCGCGGCTGGTACGAGTGCAGGGATCTGGTGCCGGCGGTGCGGCGTCTGGCAGAAATGGCGGCGGAGGATGTGTGCTGGCGCATGGAACCCGACTTTTTGCGCGCGGAGGATTACGGACTTAGCACGGTGGAACAGATTACGGGGCAGGCGGCCGAAAAGACGGTCTCCCGGATGCTGTTTGCCTTGCGGGACGGGCTCTCGCCGGAGGTCTTTCGCGATGTGCTGGGGGCGCTGGAGGAGATTTTGGAGCGGGACCGGAGGAAAAGACAATGAAAAAGAAGATCGTCATAGGCAGCCGGGAGAGCCGGCTTGCCGTGGTGCAGGCGCAGACGCTGGCGGATTTTATCAACGGGCATTGCCCGGGGCATGAGGCGGTTTTAGTCACGATGAAGACGTCCGGGGATCGGATTTTGGACCGAAGGCTCGATCAGGCAGGGGGCAAGGGGCTTTTTGTGAAAGAGCTTGAGGAAGCGCTTTTCGAGCGCCGGGTGGATTTGTGCGTCCACTCTCTGAAGGATGTGCCCATGGAGGAAAAGGAGGAGCTCCCACTGATCGGGTTTACAAAGCGGGAGGATGTGCGGGATGTGCTCGTGCTTCCGGAAGGTAAAACGGAGCCTGACAGGCGGCTTCCCATCGGAAGCTCCAGTCCCCGGAGGATTATGCAGCTGCGTAATCTGTATCCTCATATGCGCACGGAGACGGTGCGGGGAAATGTGCTCACCAGACTGCGAAAGCTGGACGAGGGGGAGTATGCGGCGCTGGTGCTGGCGGCGGCGGGACTGAACCGCCTCGGACTGGGGCAGAGGATTTCACGCTATTTTACGACCGGGGAAATGCTGCCCGCAGGCGGGCAGGGTATTCTCGCCGTTCAGGGCAGAGCGGGGGAGGATTATGGCTGGCTGGAGGGCTTTTTTGATGCGGATGCCGGGATGGCGGCGCAGGCGGAACGGGGGTTTCTGCGGGAGCTGGGCGCGGGCTGTGCCTCTCCCGTCGCGGCGTATGCCACGGTGAAAGATAAAGTGTTGACACTGTGGGGCTATTGTGATACATATAACGGCAGGTTTGAGCGGGAGAGTGCTACCGGAAGCGCGGCGGATGCGGAGCAGATCGGCATCGGCTTGGCGCGGTATATGAGGGATGGGCTATGACGGATGGGACGGAGAAGAGAACAGAAAATGTGAGGGCGCATAATGATATGAGAAGCCGGAGAAAGGAAGGGAAGGTGTGGCTGGTGGGGGCTGGCCCGTCGGATCCCGGACTGATGACCTTAAAGGGTCGGGAAGTGCTCTCACAGGCACAGGTTGTGGTCTACGATGCCCTTGTGGGCGTATCGGTCCCCGCCATGTTTCCGGCGGGTGCGGAGTGCATTTATGTGGGAAAGCGGAGCGGCCGTCATGCCATGGCGCAGGAGGAGATCAACCGGCTGCTGCTTGAAAAGGCACGGGAAGGGAAACGTGTCGTGCGGCTCAAGGGCGGTGACCCTTTCGTATTCGGGCGGGGCGGTGAGGAGCTGGAGCTTTTGGTACAGGCGGGGATTCCCTTTGAGGTGGTTCCCGGTGTCACAAGTGCGGTCAGCGTGCCCGCCTACGGAGGCATTCCGGTGACCCATCGGGACATGGCGGGCTCTTTCCACGTCATCACCGGGCACAGGAAAGAGAATGAGCCGCTTCAGCTGCCCTTTGCCGGGCTTGCGGGACTTGACGGGACGCTCGTTTTTCTGATGGGAATGTCGGCGCTGCCGGATATCATGCGCGGGCTTTTAGCTGCGGGAATGCATCCGGCCACGCCTGCGGCAGTGCTTTCACAGGGTACTACCGGCAGACAGCGAAAGCTCATTGCCACGGTCGCCACGATGGAGGAGACTGCGGCGCGTGAGCCGATGAGGACACCTGCAGTGATTGTGGTAGGGCCTGCGGTGGCTCTTGGAAACCGGTTTGAGTGGTACGAGAGGCTTCCGCTTTTTGGGCGGTGCTATGTGACGACACGCCCTGCGGAGCGCAGTCAGGAGCTTTCGAAGCGGCTGCGGGAGCTGGGCGCGGAGGTGATCGAGCTTCCGGCGATCCGCATGGAGCCGATCACACCGAATCCGGCGCTCGCGGAGGCGGTTTCAGGGATAAATGCTTACGACTGCATTGCATTTACGTCCCCGGAGGGGGTGCGCGTCTTTTTTGACGCCATGCACAGGGGCGGAAAGGATGCGAGAAGCCTGTCGGGGGTGCGTCTGGCGGTGATCGGTGCCGGGACAAAAAAGGCGCTAAAGGAACAGGGGCTTCTCGCGGATGAGATGCCGGACAGCTATAGCGGAGAAGCTCTCGGGACATTGCTGGGCAGTCATCTGGCGGATGGTGCCCGGGTTTTGATTCCCCGGTCGAACATCGGAAATCCGCGGCTGGTGGAGGTGATGCAGGAGCGGGCCAAAGCGAAAGGGCACAGGCTGCAGATTACGGATCTGCCGGTCTACGAGACGATTTACGAAAAAAATGAGCTGGTGGATGTGGCCGGGATGCTGGAAGCCGGGGAGATTGACGGCGTATTTTTTACCAGTGCCTCTTCGGTTCGGGGATTTTTTGCGGCGAATCCGGGGGTTCGTGCCGCAGATGTCACGGCGCTGTGTATCGGGGAGATGACGGCGGAGGCGGCGCGCGGGGCCGGTATTATGCAGGTGCGTATTTCCCGGGAAGCGGCAGTCGGGGGGCTGGTTTCGCTTGCCCGGGAGCTTTCCGGGAAAAATGCATAAAATATGGACAGGAAAAGGGAAAAGAGAAGTTTGGATATGGAAATTCGGACAGCAGATTTACAGAACATGGACGGGGAAGGTGCAGAGGCACAAAATGAAAAAATCCTGACGATCGCGCTGGATGTGGGAGAGCAGATTCTGATGTGCGGCGGTGAGGTAAGCCGTGTGGAGGATACGATACAGCGGATCTGTGCGGGGTACGGCGCAGGCCGGACGGACGTCTTTGCCATCACGTCGAGCATCGTGGTGACTATGCACCGCGGAGGGGGCTGTGTGACCCAGACCCGGCGAATTAACGGGAGCGAAACGGATTTCAGCCGGATGGAGGCATTGAATGCTCTTTCCCGGCGCATCTGCAGCGAGCGGCCCGATACCGAAACGGTGCAGCAGGAGCTGAAAATCATTTCCGTTGGAAACAGACAAGGGGTATTTCCCGGGCTGTCGGGCTATCTGCTTGGCTCGGGGTCCTTTGCAGTTTTTTTCGGCGGAAGCGTAAGGGACGGCATCTGCGCCATGCTCTGCGGTATCCTGATTTTTTTTATGGACCGGAGGGTTCGCCGGATCTGGGACAGCCGTCTGCTCTATGCCATGCTCTGCTCCTTTCTGGCGGGGGTGTGCGCCCTGATTTTTGACCGGATGGGATTGTGCAGGGATGTGGACAAGGTGATGATCGGCGACATAATGCTTCTCATTCCGGGGATTGCGTTGACGAATGCGCTGCGGGATTTGTTTATGGGGGATACGATTTCCGGTCTGCTGCGCCTGCTGGAGGCGCTTTTGCAGGCCGCGGCCATCGCCTGCGGCTTTGCGCTGGCTATTTATCTGGGAGGTGTGTTTGCATGATGTGGGATCATTTGCTGCAAATTTTGACGGCTTGTCTCGGTTCTCTTGGATTTGGGATGTTTTTTCATATTGAACGAAAAAAGCTTCCGATTGCGGCACTCAGCGGAGGGCTGACCTGGGGGCTGTACCTGTTCTGCGGGCTGTTTACGGACCAGATATTTCTTGTAAATCTGATCGCATCCTTTTTTGCGGCTGCCTTTGCGGAATTTATGGCGCATCTCTTTAAAGCCCCGGCGACTATTTTCACCATCAGCGCGGTGGTTCCTTTAGTTCCGGGCGGAACGCTCTATTACACCATGCGCGCGATCGTGGAAAGGCGGGAGGCAGACGTGGTGCATTACGGTGTTTTGACCGGGCTGACGGCGGGGGCGCTGGCCTTTGGCCTTTTGCTGTTCACCGGCATCTATCATTTTGTGTGCAGGCTGAGAAAAGAGTAGCGTGTCTGGCTCGTTGCGGTGTTGATTGAAGGAGTTTGGCTGTTTTGTTGCCAAATTCCTTCTTTTTTGTGCAATTTTAATCAAAATCGGTCAAATATTTTGTGAATGTTTATGGTTGAATTTGAATGACTTTGATGATAATATACTAGCACAAGGTCAAAGATGAGCAAAATCGTTTGATTCACAGGTACAAAACAGGAGGTGATGGTATGATTTATACGGTAACATTTAATCCGTCTCTGGATTACGTGATCACGGTTGACGATTTTAAATTAGGTCTGACCAACCGTGTGGGTTCGGAGGCACTGTTCCCGGGAGGCAAGGGCATCAACGTGTCCATGGTTCTTGGGAATCTCGGCATTGAGAGTACGGCGCTGGGTTTTATCGCAGGGTTTACCGGCGACGAGGTAAATCGGCGCCTGGAACAAATCGGTGTGAAGAGCGGCTTTATCCGCGTGGACAACGGCTTTACGCGCATCAATGTGAAGCTGAAAAGCATCGACGGAACCGAGATGAACGGAGGGGGGCCGGATATCAGCGAAAAGAAGGTACAGCAGCTGATGGACACACTGGACGGTCTGAAAGAGGGGGACGTCTTATTCCTTTCGGGCAGCATTCCGGCATCCATGTCGGACGACGCCTACCAGAGGATCATGGAGCTTCTGGACGGAAGAGGCGTGCGGATTTCGGTGGATGCGACAAAGGATCTGCTTTTAAACGTGCTTCCCTATCATCCGTTCCTCATCAAGCCGAATAATCATGAGCTGGGTGAGATTTTTGGAGTGGAGCTGAAAAGCAGAGAGTCGGTGGTGCCTTACGCGAAAAAGCTGCAGGAAAAAGGCGCGCAGAACGTACTTGTGTCCATGGCGGGTGAGGGCGCTGTTTTAGTTGCGGCGGACGGCTCCGTTTACGACGCGCCGGCGCCGAAGGGGACGCTCGTGAACGGTGTGGGCGCAGGCGATTCCATGGTGGCAGGCTTCATGGCGGGCTACATGGAAAAGCAGGATTACAGACACGCGTTTTATATGGGGGTTGCGGCCGGGAGTGCCAGTGCGTTCTCGGAGCAGCTGGCGACAAAGGACGAGATAGAGGCGGTTTATAAACAGGTTGCAAATTCATAGCCTGTTGTGGAGCCTGTCAGTCACTGGTCATGGAGTGGCAGCAGCCTTGCCGGTCGCGGATTGAACAGCCCGCGCAATGGGCAGTTTTGTAACGGCTGAGCCACAGGCTGAACTGTTGCACCGTCCTCATACTGTGCGAAACATCGGATTGACAAGTATGGGCGGTACGGGTAAACTGGTTTTAGGATTCATTTCAGGCGGTATGATGGTGACTGATGCGGGCGGCTCCTTCAACAGAACCGTACAGGTTGGAAAGAAAAATATGCAAAACGGAGGATATAAGAATGAAAGAATTTAAATTTACAATTACGGACCCCGAAGGAATTCACGCACGTCCCGCAGGACTACTTGTAAAGGCGGCCAAGGAATTTGGCTGCGATATTAAGATCGGAAAGAACGGTAAATTTATGAGCTGCAAGGCGATTTTCGGTGTGATGGGACTGGGCGTAAAGCAGGGAGAGGAGGTAACCTTCACCTTTGACGGCGCGGACGAGGACGCGGCATATGAAGCGATCAACCGCTTTATGAAGGAAAATCTGTAAAAACAGAACCGCATCGGTGAACAGGAGACATCACTAAGGTTGCCGCATGACATGTTTTCTGCCCTGTTTTTTTGCAGGGCCGGCAGGCATGTTATGCGGCTGTTTGCGTATTTCGGAAGGGCAAAGCGTTTAAGGCAGATACAAAGTGGAAAGGCGGGGTGGAAGATGTTGACAAAACAAAGGCGTGAGCGGATATTAAAGCTTTTGGAGGAGAAAGGGAGCATTACGGTGACCGAGGCGAAGGATATGCTGGGTGCGTCGGAGTCCACCATACGAAGGGATATCGTTGCATTGGATGAGGCGGGAATGCTGGAAAAGGTATTTGGGGGTGCAGTGGCTTTAGGGGAGGGCAAAATTACAACCTTTGAGTACACGGTCGCCCAGCGTTTTGAGTTGAACTTCGAGGAGAAGCAAAGAATTGCAAAATATGCAGCGTCCCTGATTGAGCCGGATGATTTTGTTTATCTGGACGCGGGAACGACGACGGCTCATCTTCTGGAGTACGTGGAGAAAAACGGGGCGACATTTGTGACAAATGCGGTGGCGCACGCCCAGCGGCTGGCGGCGCGGGGATTTCGGGTGCATCTGATCGGAGGCGAGCTGAAGGCATCCACGGAGGCGATCATCGGCAATCAGGCGCTTCGAACGATTCAAAGCTATCATTTTACGAAGGGCTTTTTCGGCACGAATGCGGTGACGAAAAAATGCGGCTGTACGACACCGGACGCGAACGAGGCTACGGTGAAGCAGACCGCGATGGAGCATTGCAGAGAGTGCTACGTGCTCTGCGACCACACGAAGTTTGACCTGATCAGTTCGGTGACCTTCGCGCCCTTTCACGGGACAAACTTTATCACCGACCGCTTGATCGACGGTTATGAGGAATGTGAAAACATCCGCATTGCGGGGGAGGCGGAGGTGAGGGAGCTCGCTTGGCATATGAAACAGGGAGGCGCACTATGAAAATTCTGATTGTGGAGGATGACAGGGCATTAAACAACGGGATCGCGCTTTCACTTGGCGGGAATGATATTATGCAGGCGTTTTCACTGAAAGAGGCGGGTGCATGCTTCCACGACGGGCTTGATCTGATCCTGCTCGACATTAACCTGCCAGATGGAAGCGGCCTTGATTTTTGCCGGAAAATACGGGAGAAAAGCAGGGTTCCCATCATCTTTTTGACGGTCAACGACATGGAGATCGACATTGTGACCGGATTGGAGAGCGGCGCGGACGACTATATCACAAAGCCATTTTCGCTTGCGGTGCTGCGGGCCAAGGTCAATGCGGTGGCCAGGCGGTTTTCGGGGGATGAAAATATATTTCGCTCGGGGAGCTTCTCGTTTGATTTTGAGAATATGAAATTTTTTTCCGGGGATGAGGCGGTGGAGCTGAGCAAGACCGAGCAGCGGCTGCTGCGGATTTTGGTGGAGAACAGAGGGCGGACGCTGCAGCGGGAAATGCTGCTGGAGCGGGTATGGACAGGCGATACGGAATTTGTGGATGAAAACGCGCTGTCTGTGACAGTGCGCAGACTCCGTCAGAAGCTTCCGGGAATACCGCTCAAAACCGTTTACGGGATCGGATATGCGTGGGAGAGTGCATGATGTGGGATATGATTCTGATTGCGGCCTGCACGGCGTGTGTTCTGTCTGCCGTCTTGATGTATGTGCGGACATCAAGGATACTCTCCGGTATTGAAAAAATGCTCGATGATGCGGTCAATGGTACATTTTCGGAGGAGCATTTTACGGAAGGGCGTCTCTCACGGCTGGAAGCGCAGATGTACCGCTTTCTGTCGGCTCAGCGTGTGGCGCTTTCTCAGACTCATGCGGAGCATGACAGTATTAAGACGTTGATTTCCGATATTTCGCATCAGACGAAAACGCCTGTTGCCAATATTTTACTTTACACGCAGCTTTTAAGGGAGGTGCCTGAGCTTTGCGGGCAGGCGGAAAAAATTGCAGAGCAGATTGAGGGACAGGCGGGGAAGCTGCATTTTCTTCTGGATGCTCTGATTAAGACCTCGCGGTTGGAGAATGGCATCGTGCATGTCGCCCCGAAGGACAACCGTGTCCGCGCTTTGCTTGAGGCTTTGGATTTTGCGGATACGGCAGAGCAGAAGGGTGTCAGTTATCAGCTGGAACCCGGACCGGAGGTGTCCGCCGTTTTTGATTTCAAATGGACGCTGGAGGCGCTCTCAAACATTGTAGATAATGCCGTCAAATATACGCCTGCGGGAGGCAAGGTAACGGTTCGGGTGAGGGTGTATGAGATGTTCGTGTGTATCGATGTGGCCGACGAGGGAATCGGTATTTCGGAGGAGGAATCGGCGAAGATTTTCACGCGCTTTTACCGTTCGCCCCGGGTGTATGATGAGAAGGGCGTAGGTATCGGGCTTTACGTGGCACGGGAGATTGTGCGGCAGCAGGGCGGCTATATCCGGGTACGCTCAGCGGTTGGAGAGGGTGCGGTGTTTTCGGTTTTTTTGCAGCGGTGAGAAGGGGAAGGAATGCAATATACCAGTCATTATCAATCACCGTCTGGTGATCCTGCCGGAGCAGCTCACGGAGCGTGATTCCACGAAGATAGCGCTGCCA
>CASCGD010000038.1 GCA_949132985.1 uncultured Lachnospiraceae bacterium | reverse complement strand
AGATAATCAATCAAATTATAATTTTGGAAAACCAACGAAACATGATGCTTTCTGTACATACCGTTCTGTACATACCGTAGTCCTTAAGGGGATTGCCCTGCGGTGAATATGGTTTTGTAATACCGACGTTTAATGACGCGCCGGATGATATGATGGATGAAGCGATACGGATCTTAGAAGCAGGAGAACGCAGCAAAAGATGAGTCAGAAATACATGGAATATGTAGTAGAGAATTTTTTGTGGAGTCTTTTTTCGAGAAGAAAGAAGATGGCAGCGCATGTTTTTTAGAGGAAACGGAGCCGGGCGTTGAGAGTAAGCTGTGCTCTCGGACGTTGTCTGAAAGTCCGTCGTGATTCGCAATGTGGATAAGAAAAATACACAGTTTTTGTTTTTTAAACAGGATAAAAAGCATTCTCTGGCAAAAAGGGTCGACCATATCGTGCTGGAACAACGGGAAAAGGAAGAATGGATTGCACATTTATATAGAGATGAAATCCGGCATTTCGTGTGCGGAAAATGGATGGAAATTTTGACGTGGATCATTAAGACCGATTCCTGATGGAGCAGTTGCTTCGTACAACGAATATGGGAGAAAGGGCATATTCGTTGTACGTATACACTGTCCCGCTGATAATTAGCTAAATCCGCTTGCGTTTTTTCTGCCTGAGCCGTTGGATTTTCCAGCTGCAGACCTTCGGTTTACCGCGCGCGCCCCGTAATAATCCACGGCGCGGGCTGCTGCTTAAACGCGTGGTTGCTGCCAAGTGTGGAGACGGACACCTGAATCGTCTCAACGTCTCCCACGCCATACTGCTCTAAAGTGGCAGGCAGGGTGGCGGCTACTTTAAAATCCAGCGTATAGATGACAATGCCGATGTTTGGATTCAGCCGGGTGAGGTAGGCAAGCTCCTGCTCCGTGCTGGCGGATGCCACGAGAAAAACAAGAGAGGGCACAGGGCAGCCGGACATGCTGCGCTCGTCCACATGCTCGATGATATGAACGTTGTGCAGGCCAAAGTGGGCTACGTTATCCTCCATGGTGGCGCGGTCGGCCTTGTTGTATTCCACGGCAGTTACGGAGCCTTCCACGGCGATGAGCGCCGCCTCGATGGCGATGCTCTCCCCGCTGATGACGCATATATCGTCAGAGGGCGCAACATTCATTTTGCTTAAGATGATGGCGCGGATCTCACTGCCTACATAGTTGATGGAGCCGCGCTGGAACCGGGCGTTGGAAAGGCCGATCTTTGCGGTGTTGCGGGCATTCGGATTGATGACGAGCATCGCAGCGGAGGCATTGATGCCGCGGTTGATCATATCCTTTACCTGCTGGTGCAAAATTTCGCCCTCGGGATTTGATCCCTCGTTGTACCACACCTCGCACTCGCCGAGCCCCGCGTCCCACAGGCGGTAGAAAATATCGTCCACACCGGCATTTGTAAATACCATCGTCGTCTTGTGCGCTTCCACCGTAGGGATGACGTTTTTATTTTTCTTTGTGATATCAATCATTTTGACATGCTCTAAGTCAACGGTCGTATTCTGGGAGTAATACTGCAGCCAGCTGATGATCACGTCGTTTGTAAAAAGTTGTTTTTCCATACACAGTTCCTCCGTTTTTGTGGGCACAGGCAGTGTGAGTTTGTGCCGCGTTTTATGTGCGCAAAGCGGCAGGAAAACATTTGCTGCCGCAGACTGCTTTGGCGTGGCGGGCAGGATATTTGCCTGCCGATTTTATTTTACTACGTCAGGCGGCTTTCCCGCAAGAGATAGTTGCAATTCTTCTGATTTAGCGCGATAATAAGGGTTGCTTTTCGCGTCCTGGGGACGCGCACTGGCTGTGCGTTTTGTGAGAACATGAAGTAATCGGAAAGGAATACGCGAATGATAAACCGCATTTTTATAGGCAACCTTATATCGCTTGCGGCGTCTATGGCGCTGACGGCAGGCTGTCTGATGAAGGAGCCGAAAAAGGTATATGTGATGCAGGTGGCCGAAAATCTGATTCTTGTAGTCTCGTCCGCTGTTTTCGGCTCGTGGAGCGGCATCAGCACACTGCTGATCTCCACGGTGCGCAACATACTGCTGGTAAAGGGACGCTTCGACCGGCGGATGATGGTACTGTTTTCCGTTTTGGTGGCAGGCTGCGGAATGTGGGTGAACAACCGGGGGCCAATCGGACTACTGCCGGTGTTTGCCACGGTCGTTCTCACGATCTGTAATTATTACGCGAAGGATATCCGCGCGATCAAGTGGAGCCTGTTTGTCAATATTGTTCTCTGGGCAGTCTATTTTTTTGCAATTATGGATATAGTCTCAGGCGTGACCCAGGTGGCGGTTGCGGTGGTGACATTTGTCTCCGTTATGCGTTTAAGGGTTGCAGACGGCGATGCGCGGCGTGTATAATACGGAGTGCACGTGTTTTGGGAGGCATCCGGCTGCGGTGGGCGCGGCGGAATCTCTGATGGTATGGACGCCGGGGACCGTTAGCCGGTGCAAAGAGTTGTTTTCAGAGAAGAACGAGGGAGGAAAGATCATGATAAAATTGATAGCATCGGATTTGGACGGGACGCTTTTGCCGGAGGGAACTGCCGACATAAATCCGAAGATTTATGAGGTGATTCGTAAACTGCAGGCGGCGGGCGTCACGTTTGTGGCGGCGAGCGGGCGCAATTACGAGAGCGTTATGAGCGTGTTCGGACATATGGAAAAGGAGCTGACGGTTATCTCCGATAACGGCGGATATGGTGCAAAAGGCGGTATCGGCATGTACTGCAACGGCTTCCCGAAGGAATTGTTAAGAGAGGTCGTGTCGGCGGTGCGGGAGGTCAGGGGTGCGTGGATGATGGCATCCGCGGCCCGGGGAATATACACGGACAGGAACGATCCGAAATATATTGACTGGATGCGCAAGGGCTATAAGCAGAATATCCGGCTGGTGGATGATCTGCTGGAGGTGGAGGAGCCGTTAATTAAAGTTGCACTCTATACTTATGAGGAGGAAGCGTCGTTTATAGCGGCGCCTCTTCGGGAGAGATTCGGTGCGCGCGCGGTGGTTGCGCTGGCAGGAGAGCGCTGGATTGATATCACGATACCGGGGGCAAGCAAGGGCGCGGCGCTGGAGCGGATTCAGAATACCCTTGGAATTTCGCCGGAGGAGACGGCCGCATTCGGAGATAACGGAAATGATATCTCGATGTTAAAGCGTGCCGCGGAGAGCTATGCGGTGGCAAATGCGCGGGATGAGGTGAAAGCGGTGGCAAAGCATGTGCTGACGGACACATCCGATCACGCGGTGCTGGATGTGCTCGAAGCGCTGCTGATGCAGGCGAAGCGATAAGCTCCGGTAAGTGTTGCGTGCTATAAAAAGCGGTGCAGGGTCATGCTGGCATAGAGATATACCTGTGAGCCGGGGGAAAAAGTGCTGCCGGATTATTTTGAAGAAAAGATTGTAAACTAAAATAAAAATAAGGTTGACAATCGTTGGCCGCTATGCTATGCTTTCTCTCTGGAAGCAATGGAAATTTGTGACAGGGAGGAAGTATCAGGATGCAAAATAAGACAAGGGACATGATTCTGTGCGCGATGTTTGTGGCGCTGATCGCGGTGGGGGCGTTTATCAAAGTGCCTGTCCCGGTGGTGCCGTTTACGCTTCAATATCTTTTCACGATGCTCGCAGGTCTTTTGCTGGGGGCAAAAAAGGGCGCGCTGACAGTCGGCGTCTATATTCTTCTGGGCCTGTTCGGGCTGCCGATCTTTGCGCAGGGCGGGGGAATCGGCTACATATTTCAGCCCAGCTTTGGGTATATTATCGGCTTTGCGGCAGGGGCGTTTGTTACGGGGCTAATCGCGGATAAGGGGAGCAGACCCGGCTTCGGACGGCTTTTGGCTGCAAATTTTGCAGGTCTTGCAATCGTGTATTTCATGGGAATGGTATATTATTATGTGATCAGCAATTTTTATCTGGACAGTCCGATTGGGCTCTGGCCGTTGTTTTTGTACTGCTTTTTGCTGGCGGTTCCCGGCGATATCCTGTTGTGTATAGTTGGAGCTGCGCTGGGCAGACGGCTGATTCCGCTGATCAGGGAAGGGAGAATATAAAAGATGACGTTAGAGCAGTTAGGCAATGAGGTCATGGAAGGAAGGCAGATTGACCGGGAAGAGGCGATTTGGCTTTACGGGCAGCCGCTGGAGGCGCTGTGCGCGAAGGCGGACGAGATTCGGCGGCATTTTTGCGGTGATCGGTTTGATCTGTGCACGATCATCAACGGGAAGAGCGGGCGATGCTCGGAAAACTGCCGTTTCTGCGCGCAGTCGGCGCACAACCACACGGGGGCGGAGGAATATCCGCTGCTGGACGCGGAGCAAATCGTCCCGGAGGCGAAAAAGAATGACGCGCAGGGCGTGCTTCGCTTTTCCATCGTCACCTCGGGGAAACGGCTCTCAGACGAGGAGGTGGACCGGATGTGCGAGGCGGTGCGCCGCATCCGTCGGGAGACGGGAATCGCAGTCTGCATTTCCTTTGGTCTGTTAAATGAGGAACAATATCGAAAGCTGAAGGAGGCGGGGGCGACCCGCGTACATAACAATCTGGAAACCTCACGCCGGAATTTTCCGGAGGTGTGCACGACCCACACCTTTGACGATAAGCTCTCGGCAATCCGGGCGGCGCAGGCGGCTGGGCTGTCCGTGTGCAGCGGCGGCATTATGGGTCTGGGGGAAACGCCAGAGGATCGGATCGACATGGCCCTCACGCTTCGCGAGCTGGGAATAAAGAGCGTTCCCGTCAATATGCTAAACCCGATTCCGGGCACGCCCTTTGAAGGAAACAAAAGACTGACGAACGAGGATATGCGCCGCATCGTGGCGGTTTACCGTTTTATTTTGCCCGACGCCTCGATCAGGCTTGCCGGAGGTCGGGGGCTGATGGCGGATAAGGGCAGCGGATGCTTTACATCCGGGGCGAACGCGGCGATCTCCGGGGATATGCTGACGACATCGGGCATCACGGTGGAGACGGACAAAGCGCTTTTGCGGGAGCTGGGATATGAGGTGCGGCCGGATGCCTGACAAAAGCAGTGCGGTCGCAGGCCAGGCCGCTGCACCTGACGTGCGGTTTTCGCGTTTGCGGCAGGGGATGCGTATAGAAAGCGAATAGAAAGCGAATAGAAAGCGAACAGAGAGACTGGAATATTTACAGGAGAGGTTTTTCAAATGAGTAAAGGACTGTTTGTCGTGGGAACGGGCACGGATATCGGAAAGACATACATCGCGGGACTGATCGTAAAAAAACTCCGTGAGAGCGGCGCGTCCTGCGGCTACTACAAGGCGGCGATGAGCGGCAACAAACGGCGGGCAAACGGGAGTCTGATTCCCGGCGACGCTCTTTTTGTCAGAGACGTGTCGGGCATTCACCAGCCGCTGGAGGAAATGTGTCCTTATATCTATGAGCGCGCGGTTTCCCCGCATCTTGCCTCGCGCATCGAGGGGAACCCGGTGCAGCTGGATGTTGTGCTGGAAGGCTTTCACAGGGCATGTAAAAATTACGAATATGTCACGCTGGAGGGTTCCGGCGGAATTTTGTGTCCAATCTGCTTTGATGAGAAGGAAATCTGGCTGCCGGATGTGATCCGGGCATGCCGTGTGCCCTGCCTGCTTGTCGCGGACGCGGGCCTTGGAACGATCAATGACGTGGGGCTGACCGCGTTTTACATGAAGGAGCATGGCATCCCGTTAAAGGGCATTATTTTCAACCACTATCGTCCCGGCGACGTAATGCAGGAGGACAACCGGAGGATGTGCGAGTACGTAACAGGCGCAAAGGTGGCAGCCTGTGTGAAGGACGGTGACACGGAGCTTGATATTTCCGCAGAATTCTTAAAGTCGCTGTATGAGTGAGGGGCCGCAGCGCACGGAAAAATGGCATTGTGGCTGAGGGAAGGATAAAAAAGACACCGCGCCGGTCAAATTGCTTCCGGGACAGGAAGAAGGGTATAAGATGTGGCGTGGAACATCATTGCGCGAACAGGAGAAAAAAATGATCTGGTATCCATATGAACAGATGAAAACAATGAAGGAACCGTATAAAATCATAGATGCAAAGGGCGTCTACCTGTACACGGAGGATCAGAAGCTGATCGACTCCGTCTCTTCGTGGTGGAGCGTGATTCACGGCTATAAGCATCCCGTACTGAATGAGGCGATTGTTTCCCAGACGGAAAAATTTTCTCATGTGATGCTGGGCGGACTGACCCATGAGCCGGTTCAGAGGCTTTCGGAAAAATTAGCGGACTTTCTGCCCGGCGATCTGGATTATTCATTTTTTTCCGATTCGGGAAGCGTGGCGGTGGAGGTGGCGCTGAAAATGGCGCTGCAATATTATATGAACCGCGGCGAAAAGCAGCGGACGATGGTGCTCGCCCTGGACCATGCGTATCATGGGGACACCTTCAAGACGATGGAGGTGGGCGACGACGAGGATTATCATTTTGTCTTAAACGCATACGGGCCAAGCGCTCACGTTGTGCACATACCTACAAAGACTGCGGCTTTGGAGCAGGCGTTTGAGAAATATCACGGTCAGTTAAACTGTATGATCGTGGAGCCGCTTTTGCAGGGAGCCGGCGGGATGCGGATGTACGACGTGTCCTTTTTAAAGCGGGCAAGGGAGCTGTGTGATGCATACGACGTCCTGCTTGTCTTTGATGAGGTGGCGACGGGCTTCGGGCGCACCGGGAACCGTTTTGCGGCGGATCTGGTTTGCCCGGATATTCTGGTTCTGGGAAAAGCGCTGACCGGGGGCTATATCGGGCACGCGGCCACGGTTGCGAACAAGAAGGTGTTTGAGGGCTTTTATGATGACAGCCCGGAGCATGCCCTGATGCACGGGCCGACGTTTATGGGAAACGCCCTGGCGTGCAGCGTGGCGAACAAATCCATTGAGCTTTTCGAAACACAGGATTACATGTCGAAGATCCGGCGCATCGAGGGGATCACAAGGCGGGAGATGGATGGGTTTTGCGACGAGCGCATCAAGGAAGTGCGGATGATGGGCGGCTGTGTCTGCGTGGAGGTGAAGCGCGCAGAAACGCTGCGGGGCTACCAGCAGTTTGCTTATGAGAGGGGGGTGTTCAGCCGGCCCTTCCTGAAATATCTCTATGCGATGGTGCCCTACATCATCCGGGAGGATGAGCTGGTCCGGGTGCTTGGTGTGATGAAGGAGTGGTTTCGCCGTTAATGCATTTTTAAAGGTTATAATGGTATGTTTGGGAAAATAATTCAGTTCCCATGTCTCATCTTTTGTGCTATAATCATCTTACCTTGAGAAACCAACAGCAAAGCCATCCCGAAACCGTTCAAAAATCAGGCGCTTCGGGTTGTATCAGAGGTGAGTACAAATGAGATTTAAGCGAATCAGCACGGACACGGTCCGCTGCATTGTAACACAGGATGAATTGGAGGCGAACGGGCTGGCGATGGATGATTTTTTGTCCAACGACGGCAGGACAGAGGAATTTTTGCGGAAGATGATCGCGCTGGCGGAGCAGGAAACCGGCTTTAAGGTTCAGGGCGGGCCGATGACGATTCAGGTGGCAGTGCTGCCGGAAAACACTTTGGCGCTGACCTTTTCGGAAAAGCAGGGCGGAAACCTTATGGAGCTTTTGGAGGGGCTGCGCTCGGCCATGAGCAACCTTTCCGAGGCGGTCAATGAAAAGACGCAGCAAAAATCAGGACAGGCGCCGGTTCCGGCGGAACAAAAGGATGCATATCTGCTTGAATTTTCGGATATAAAATCACTGCAGGACTTCTGTATGAGCCTTGCGGAGGGCATTGAGGAGCATATGCAGATGGACAGCATGCTTTATCGGCTGCGGTCGGAGGGAATTTACTGCCTGATTGTACAGCGCGGCTCGATGGACGAGAAGGGGATATGCAGGATTATGGCGGCGTCCCTGGAGTTTGTGTCTGCGGTGAGCGATGAGGAGAGCCAGCTTGCGTACATAAAAGAGCACGGCGAATGTATTTTGCAAAACAAGGCGATCACAATTCTTCAGGGCATAAAGTGAGACGCTTTTGCGCATGCGCATAAAAGGCCTGGCGTTTCATGTGCGGTTGTTGCTTTTCACGCTCCGGGAACGCGCACTGGCTGCGCGTTCCGTGAGAACAGGCTTCAGGAGTGAGGGATGATTTTTGCGCAGCGAAATTCGGAATATTGCCCCGAAACGTTACTATGAGCGGCCAAGGGGCCGTGAATCGTAACGTGTGATTGACAATTCTTTCACACAATGGTACATTATAGGTAGCATATTTGTGACTATCATGAAACCATAGGAGGGTAAACCAATGAACAATTTACAGTTAGAAATTGATGGCGCGATTGCGGTTTTGACAATTTCCAGACCCGGGGCACTGAACGCATTAAACAGCGAGACGTTAGAGGAGTTAGACGGTGCTTTAACGGAGATCGAGTCCAACGCTGACGTGAGAGCCGTAATCTTAACCGGCGGCCCTGACAAGAAGGGCAATGCATTTAAATCTTTCGTTGCAGGTGCAGATATCGGAGAGATGAGCACTCTGACCATGGAAGAGGGCGAGGCGTTCGGAAAGAAGGGCAACGACGTGTTCCGCAGGATTGAGACCTTCCCGGTTCCGGTAATCGCAGCAATTAACGGCTTTGCATTAGGCGGCGGATGTGAGATCGCCATGAGCTGTGACATCCGAATCTGCTCTGACAACGCGCTGTTTGGACAGCCTGAGGTTGGCCTTGGCATTACGCCGGGATTTGGCGGCACGCAGAGACTTGCAAGAATCGTCGGTGTGGGCAAAGCAAAGGAAATGATCTATGGCGCGCGCAATATTAAGGCTGACGAGGCTTACCGGATCGGTCTGGTAAACAACGTATATCCGGCGGAAGAGCTGATGCCTGCTGCAAAGAAGCTTGCTTCTACCATCGCGGCAAATGCGCCCATCGCAGTCCGTGCATGTAAAAAGGCCATTAACGATGGACTGGATGTAGGCATGGACGAGGCGATCGTCATCGAGGAGAAGCTTTTCGGAAGCTGCTTTGGAAGTGAGGATCAGAAGGCCGGCATGGGCAACTTCCTGGAGAAAGATCCTGAGAAGAAATTAAAAGTTGTTCCTTTCCAGAACAAATAATGGTTATGGAATTTTGAGCCTGTCTCTGAATGACCGGGGCATCATAAGCTGCCGTTTTCGCGATCGAGTGATCTGAAAAAACGGCAGCTTTTTCAGTGCAAAGTCTTTCCCGGCAGGTATTGTCGGAATGCACAAAGAGAAGATAACCGTAAAATCATCGGAACGTTTGCAGGAGGAGAGAAGGATGCTGGACGATTTTGAACTTTCACAGCTCGTGGAGCCGCTTTTGGCATGGTATCCCGGCCATGCGCGCACGCTCCCCTGGCGCGACGAGCCGACACCCTATCATGTGTGGGTGTCGGAGATCATGCTGCAGCAGACGCGGGTGGAGGCGGTGAAGCCGTTCTATGCCCGGTTCATGGAGGCTTTGCCGGATGTGGAATCGCTTGCGGCGTGCGGGACGGATTGGCTGTTAAAGCTATGGGAAGGTCTGGGCTATTACAATCGGGCGCGGAACATGCAGCTGGCGGCGCGGACGGTCATGGAGGAGTACGGCGGCGTGATACCGGCGGATTATGAGGAATTGTTAAAGCTTAAAGGCATCGGGCATTACACGGCGGCGGCGATCTCATCCATTGCCTATAACCGCCCGGAGGCAGCAGTGGACGGAAACGTTTTGCGCATTATCATGCGCGCCGCGGAGGATGACTCGGATATCGCAAAGCAGTCGGTGAAGACGCGTGTTGAGGAAACGCTGCGGGCGGTCATACCGGAGGGGCGCGCCGGGATGTTTACGCAGGCGTTGATGGAATTAGGGGCGACGGTCTGCGTGCCAAACGGTGCGCCGCTGTGCGGGCAGTGCCCGTGGGAGCCGTTTTGCCTTGCATGTGCCCACGGAACGGTTGACGCGCTTCCGGTCAAGACAAAGCAGAAAGCGCGGCGCCTTGAGAAAAAAACGGTGCTGATCATCCGCGATGGGGAGCGGGTGCTTTTGCAGAAGCGGCCGGAGGGCGGGCTTTTGGCGGGGATGTACGAGTTTCCCTGTATGGAGGGCTATCCGAGCGAAAGGGCGGTGCTCGATTTTGTCAGGGCAAAGGGGCTTTCCCCCGTCAGAATTCAGAGGCTGCCGGAGGCAAAGCATATTTTTTCCCATGTGGAATGGCGGATGAAGGGCTTTGCGCTGCTGGTGGAGGAGCCTGACGCACAAGATCAGCTTCTGTTTGTGAAGCCCTCGGATTCGGAGGAAAAGTATGCGATACCCGCGGCGTTTGCGCGGTATTCGCAGTATATGAATATCCGTATCGGGCAGGAAAAATTTTTGTCGTAGAAGAATAAGACAGATGCCAGCGGTGGCAACAATGAAGCCAAAGGCCGAACTGTTACCTGCGGCCGAAAAATTTGCTTGTGGATGAAGATAAAAATCTGACAAAAGAGGAGGGCGATGCTCTTTTCGCATCGCCCTTACATTATGAAAAAGAAAATATGGGAAGTTTTCGTTGATTAACTTGTTTGTTCCTTGGAATGATTATATAATACTGGTGAATTATGACATGGCTATGAGTGGTTTGTTAATTTTTTGTGAACGATTTTTGCATTTGTCACGCCGCCGGTGGGCAGCGAGGGGCGATTCGTTTGGGCATGTGCGGCGGCGCGGCAACGGCGGCGGTTTATATGGAAACGTGTGGGGCCGGTACGGCGGAGGCTCATTTGAGAATTTGCATTGGCCGGTAACGGCGGCAGATCACCTGGGAATATGTGGTAGTTTGATAAAGGTTATGATGCCAAACAGGCGCAGGAGGGAAACAGATGTATCAGACAATTGTGATAGGAGCGGGTATCGCGGGTGCGGTGGCGGCGCGGGCGCTGGCTGAGGCAGGCGGCGGAAAGGTGCTGGTCCTTGAGAGGCGGGGACACATCGGAGGGAACTGTTATGACAGGCCGGATGAATACGGCATTCTCGTCCATGAGTACGGGCCGCATATTTTTCATACGAACGACGAGGGTGTTTTCAAGTATTTGTCGCGGTTTACGGAGTGGTATTTGTATCCGCAGGGGCATCAGGTTGTGGCGAAGGTGGATGGCGGCCTGATTCCAATCCCCTTTAATCTGAATACGCTGCATCTTGTCTACGGGGAAGAGAAGGGGAGCGTGCTGGAGAAGAAGCTTATTGACGCATACGGCGAGGGCAGCAGAGTCGGGATTCTGGAGCTGAAAAAAAGTGAGGATGCGGACATCCGCCAGATTGCGGAATTTGTCTATGAAAATGTGTTTCTGCGCTATACCATGAAGCAGTGGGGGCAGACGCCGGAGGAGATCTCGCCGGAGGTGACAGGGCGCGTTCCGGTGCTGATTTCCCGTGACAACCGCTATTTTCAGGATCGATATCAGGGCGTGCCCAGGGACGGGTTTACACCGATGTTTGAAAAGCTGCTGGCGCATGAGGATATTGAGGTTCAATTGGGCGTCGAGGCGAAGGAGCGCGTCACGCTTACCGAAGGCGGTATTTTGCTGGACGGCGAAGCTTTCCGCGGAAATGTGATCTTTACCGGTGCGCTGGATGAGCTTTTTGACTGCCGGTTCGGACGTCTGCCCTACCGTTCGCTGCGCTTTGACTTTGAACATCTGGATAAAAATGATTTTCAGGGACATTCCGTCGTAAATTATACGGTAAGTGAAGACTTTACCCGCATTACGGAGTTTCAATATCTGACGGGACAAACCGGATGCAGCGGTACCACCATTGTGCGGGAGTATCCATTTGCCTACAGCGGAACCGCGGGTGAGATCCCCTACTATGCGATTTTGGACGAGGAAAACAAGATGCTTTATGAGAAATACCGTGGGCTGACTGACGGCCTGCCGAATTTTCACCTGTTGGGACGGCTGGCGGAATATAAATATTATAACATGGATGTCATGGTGCGAGGGGCGCTGACCCTGGCGGAAAGGATTATGGAAGAGAAACGATGAAACTGCTTTCAATTGCAATACCCTGCTACAATTCGCAGGACTATATGGAAAAATGTATCAAATCCCTCTTAGTGGGTGGTGAAGATGTGGAGATTTTGATCGTGGACGACGGATCAAAGGATGCGACACCGGAGATAGCGGATTCCTACGCCCGCCGTTATCCGACGATTGTCAAGGCGATCCATCAGGAGAACGGAGGACACGGCGCGGCGGTGAACGCGGGCATTCAGAATGCCACCGGATTGTATTTTAAAGTGGTGGACAGCGACGACTGGGTAGATGAGATTGCGTTTTTGATGGTATTGGACCGGTTAAACCAGCTTGCGGGCGGTGACGAGACGGTGGATATGCTGATCGCAAATTTCGTCTATGACAAAGTGGGCGTGAAGCACAAAAAGGTGATGCGCTATACGACGATGTTTCCTGCCGAGCAGATTTTCGGATGGAATGATGTAAGGTTCATTACCAAGGGACATTATCTGCTTATGCATTCCGTGATCTACCGCACAAAGATGCTCTTTAAGTGTAAGCTGCAGATGCCAAAGCACACGTTTTACGTGGACAATATTTATGTGTATCACCCGTTGCCCTACGTAAAAAAGATGTACTACATGGACGTGGATCTGTATCATTATTATATCGGGCGTGTGGATCAGTCGGTAAATGAAGAGATTATGATCGGGCGCATCGACCAGCAGATCAAGGTGAACCAGATGATGATCGAGGATTATGATCTGTGGAAGATTCCAAATAAACGGCTGCGCAAATATATGTTTAATTATCTGGAGATCGTCACGGTGGTCTCCACGGTGCTGCTGCTTCGCTCCGGCACGGAGGAAAACCTGCAGAAGAAGCGGGACCTGTGGAAATATATCAAGAATTATGATCTTCGGCTGTTTCATCATATGCGCAACGGAATTATGGGAAATACCATGAACCTGCCGGGAAAAGGCGGACGGAAGATTTCGGTGGCGGCATATAAGCTGACGCAGAAGATTGTGGGATTTAATTAAGAATGGTTGCGGATATCACGAAACATGCTTTGGCGGTAAAATGTTACTGCCGGCAAGCGGTATACAAGCATGGATTTTTTGCAGAATGCGTCAGGAGACAAGCCAGATGTCTTGTCTCCCGGCGCATTTTTGGCAAATGAAAAAAGTTATGTTGAAACAGGAATATTTTTACATTATAATAGAGCATATATAACATAGAAAACAGAATGTTTGCATTGGGGGGAGCGCCATGTTGGCACTGGAACGACAAAAAATCATCTTGGAATACGTAGCTTCAAATGGAGTAATCACAACAAAACATCTCAGTGAACTGACGGGTGCTTCATTGGCTACGCTTCGAAGAGATTTGAATCTTCTGGACAGCCAGGGACTTCTGAAAAAGACACATGGAGGTGCACAGCGAATTGAGTCCAGGGCGGCTGCTTTGTCCGGCTCTTCTATGGTGTTGGAATTTGACCCTTTTATAGAATATAAAGATGCGATTGCAAAAAAAGCGGCTGAGTCTATAAACTGTGAGGATATTGTGTTTGTCGGGGCGGGAATGACATGCAATCTTCTGTGTAAATACCTGAATGAAAGCGGAAAAGACAATATCACAATTGTTACCACAAACATAACAGGCGCGATGGAGATGGCACCAAATTCCGATATTACCACACTCTTACTGGGAGGGACTGTCCACGCAGGGGTTAATCATGTGGAAACTCTGGACGAATATACCATACGGACGTTAGATAAGCTGTATTTTAATAAGGTTTTTATCACGGTGGACGGCATTGATCTGAATTACGGATATTCGATCATTAACCGTGCACAGCTGCCGTTGTATAGTTATTTGATTCAGAATACACGCCAGTCGTATCTTCTCGCAAATGAGGGAAAGTTTGATAAGAGAACCTTTACATTTTTTTGCGGTTTGGAAGAAATATCCAATGTGATTACAAATGCATGTGTAGATTCAAAGTATCTTTTCTATTATAAGGAACATGGGATACATGTTTTGACAGTTTAGAAAGAGATCAACAGGGGAATGCTTTGTACCCTTTACAAGAACAGGAAGTTCGATATTATGGTAAAGGGGGTAACAGAGGATGGTAAGTGAAAACGATATTCTGGAGATTCCTGAAAAATATAAAAAAATGTCTGAGGAAGAATTAGATAAGGAAATAGAAAAGCTTTATGAAACCATGAAAGACCAAAATAGAGGCGGGGTAAGAGAAAAGGTTGCAAAGCTGCTCGTTAAAATTTTCTTTAAAGTATATCCGCATGCCAGACGGTGCTGTATGAGAGGACGGCGGCTAGTATAACTAAACTTAATTAACCATATATTTCGCTGGCCTGCTTTCTCAATAGCACATGTGTAAAAGCCTCGACGTAGCCCACTACGCCTGCGTTTTTACACATGCACTCTCGAAAAAGCATGTTCACCGAAACAGTAAGGTAATTAAGTTGGGTTATACTAGTACAGCATTTCATAAATATTAGTGATTAAACTGCTAATGGTATTCCGGCATATGTCCACTTTAATGGGTGTGCCGTAAGATTGTATTGTTCGATAAAGCGCAGGATGCCCTAACTTATAAATGATAATGAAAATGAATAAATAATTAAGGGGGCTTGTTATGTTGAGCTATGCGCCATTATGGCGGAAGGTTTCGGAGTGGAATCATATCTGTTAGATATGCAGGAGGCTTTGGGTCGAGGCGTATACCGATCACTTCCGGCAATAAAAGTTTATATCTCGAAAGAGAAAGCTATCGTATGCTATAACCGTCTGCTGCACACAGTGCGCCAAGGCTATGACAACTACGCCAGCCAGATCGAGCCATTAAACGATCCTGATATGGTGGCAATTCAGACGTATAGAAATGGTGATCGAAGACATAAAAATATTCGCGTTCAGGTGCTATTCATGCCTGCAAAGTCCTATGAGTTGTTTGTAACCATTACCCATCTGCAATCTTTTTTATAAAATATGAGCTTCGCTTTGATATGGATGCCCTCGCAGTTTACGCTAACATCAAATTCAGTGCAGGGAGAAGCTATAAGGGTTATTTCCTTTCTGGATCATAGCGAACATAGATTCTATTATAAAGTATTTGTGCGAAATTTCAACTGTTTTTTACTGACAACAGACATTCAGAAGAGGAAAAATTCACAAAAATGTCGATAATTGTCGAACTATTTCTTTGCTATCCGATTGTATTCGACATAATTTTGTAATATAATAACTATAAATACAATCTTGATGCCTATAATAACTTCCGCTGGCCCTGCCAACCAATGCCTAAAAAGCAAAAATTGAGTAGGCGGCCAAGACGACGTACCCGGATGCCAGCTTCGCCGATTTCTACGATAAAACGACTATGCCGCTGGAACTGTGGAAAGCTCACCAGCTAGATCAAAAAGCTGTTATGATAGCCTATGGCTTGTGGGACAAGATTAATGCTGAGCCTGTCTGCGTAGTGGGGCTGATGGAAATGTATTCGGATTGGTGCTTGATGCCAATGAAGATAGTAGTTAGAATATATCCATAGAGAGGAGGTGGACTAATTTTGTAGCAAGGAGCAGATGTGACGCTGCTCAAAGAGAATACACCAATAAAAAATAGGAGGATTTTTATGTTTAAGTTTAAGAAATTTGTATCTTGTATTTTGGTTGTTGTTATGGTTTTAGCAATGGGGACTACAGCCTTTGCTAGCGAACCTTCCAATGTTGTATACATTGATGCCTCAATGTTTTCAACAAATGAGGAGTTGACTGCGGCCGTTCTTGAGGCTCAGGATGGCGTAAATACAGTAATTGTATCGTGGGAAGATGATGCCACGGCAACTATTAAGCCAGTCCTTGAACCCGAAATAGAGCCTTATTTTAATTTGAAGAACAAGACTTATTCACTGACAAAGAGTTGGTTTTCTTTAGGAACTGATTTTCCTGTCGTTCAAACCCATTTGAAAATTACGAACAAAACAGGTAATCCAGGAGCGATTGATATTTGCTTGAGGCATCCGGATAATCTTGATCCTGGAGAGAAGTATTACTGGGGATTAAAGGCTGGCTACTATACAGAATTTGATCTTTGGTCAGCTACTACAACTGCGCTTTGGGTGAAAGCTAGTTCAGTGAGTGGAAGCTACACATTAAGCGCAGTATGTTCGTTTTGATGGTGAAAATTATGCGAAAAACTAAAATTTTAGGAATTTGTATCATCTGTTTTTGCTTAAAAATTGCTTTTACTGCGGTGGAAGTGACAGGAAACGAAGGCGCAGAGTTGCCGACCCCGATTTCTTTTAAATGCGACACACGACTAATAGAAAATGCGGTTCTAATTGATACTATTGATTTTGAACTTTCAGAATCAAATGATGCAATAACCTACCCAATTTCTGAGACAGATTCGGATCTGATTTTCATGTTTCATGATGTCAGTACCGCGATTAACGTTTCACTTATAATAGAAAAGGACAGCAAATATTGTGTTGGTTTTTCTGGTGAAAGCGCTACAATTTATGCGCAAATAAACCCTAACTTGGAACACGAGTTTGAGTTGTCACTTGGTTCTATAGGCTCGGATGATATGAAACAAACGGAAATCGTCAATTATTGTAGTGGGGTCTTAGAAATTTATCAAGTAACAAGCTAAACATTTGTAGCGGATTGTCGTTTTAGACTCGGACAAGAGTGAATTCTATCAATACACTACCCTCAGTGCACAAGGGGACACACCCCAAGTGCACTGAGGGTAGTGTTGGATTATAGAACGAAATTAGACTGCGACGTAGGAGCAGCAGGCGCTTTATTCATTGGAATTTCTGCAAGGCAGTGCTAGTTTAACCAGACGGCTGGTGCCCAGGCGGGAGGCGCCGAGAGCTAAAAATTTTTCTCCGTCGTCAAAGGATGAGATTCCGCCGGCCGCTTTTATGCGCACATTCGGACCGATGTGAGCAGCAAAAAGTGCAACATCCTCAAAGGTTGCGCCGGCAGTGGAAAAGCCGGTAGATGTTTTGATATAATCGGCGCCGGACTGCGTGACCAGTTTGCACATCTTAATTTTTTCCTCCTGTGTCAGTAGGCATGTTTCTACGATGACCTTTAAAATGTTACTGCCGCAGATTTTCTTTAGCTCTGATATTTCTTTTAAGATATAATCATAGTTTTTCTCTTTTAACGCACCCACATGAATGACCATGTCAATTTCATCCGCTCCTTTTTTGAGCGCGTCTTGTGTTTCATACATTTTAACCGGCATAGTATGATATCCATTTGGAAAGCCTATAACTGTACAGACAGACATGGAATCTCCGGTGTATTGTTTTGCCTGTTCCACGAAAGCAGGGGGGATACAAACCGAAGCGGTGTGGTATTTGACGGCATCATCACAAATAGCTTTGATTTCCTCCCAGGTAGCTGTCTGGGAGAGGAGTGTGTGGTCGACTTTCGATAAAATTTCTGAATGTGTCATGTTATGCGTCCTTTCTGAATTGATTCATTATTTTTTCCTTATATATTATAGGATGCGGAACTGGAAAAGTCAATAAAAAATGAGCGATAATGATTGAAATAGATTCTAAATGATTGATAAACATGAATAAATGGCAGAAAAGATAAAAATAAATCAAATAAAGATTGAAAATAGAATCATTTTATGATAAGATGAGAGCGTAAACAATAAAAAACGACAACATGTTTAAAGGAGGAAACAACATGAAAAGGAAACTGTTATCGGTAGCTGTAGCATTATCGTTATTGTTTGTATGCGGCTGTGGATCGGATGGAGGTAAAAGCACAGACGAGCCGGGCGGTGCACCGACAGAAGATGCCGGGGAGGAAGCAGTGGATGAAACCGAAGATGATCCTCAGGAAGCTTCGGATAAAGAGGGAAGCTTTTCGATTGGATTTGCGTTAAGGACGGCAAATGGTTCCTACTATGCCGCGATCGGAGATTTTGTAAAAGCAAAGTGTGAGGAGCTTGGCTGGGAGTGTACGGTTTTGGAGTCGAACAATGATACGACAAAGGAATTGGAGAATATGGAAAGTCTGGTTGCATCCGAAGTGGATCTGATCTTTTTGGATTGTGTAGATCCGAGCGCGGCAACCGCAAGCCAGAAGGTGGCAAGTGACGCAGGGATTCCGCTGATCAATCTGGATTCGGGAGTGGATGATATGAGTATGCAGGTCACGACGGTATATTCCGATAATGAGCAGAATGGACTGGAAGCAGGAAAATATTATGCGTCAACTCTGGCAGAGGATTTTGAAATCAGCGCGGTGATGCTGAGCGGAAATACCGGTTCTATCGCGGGAACTCAGAGACGCGATGGGATGATCGCAGGAATCATTATGCAGCGCACGGGATGTAGTGAGGACGAAGCGTGGGCAGCGGCAAAAGAGATGGAGGATTCTCTGGTAAGCTCAGGAAAAGCCTCCAATGAGGATGCTAAATTCACAATTACCGGTCAGGGCTGGGGGAACTGGACGATCGATGAAGGACTGGTTGCAGCGGAGGATCTGATTACCGCAAATCCGGACGTAAATCTTGTGATGGGCGAAAATGACCCCATGCTGATGGGTGCTTTAAAAGCGCTGGATAATGCAGGCATCACTTACGGTAAAGACGGAACCGTGCAGCTCATCAGTGCGGCAGATGGAAGCAAAGACGGATACGACCAGATAAGAGAAGGGAACATATTGGCGATCGGCGAGAACAGCCCTGTAAAGATCGGCGAGCTGGGCATGAAGATTGCACAGGATATTCTTGTAAATGGTGCGGACCCTGACAGCTACGAAGATATTACGATGACAGAGGCTGTGGCAGTCACGATTGATAATGTAGATGAGCACTATGATTACGGTTTTTAATATGGCGATGAAAACAGAGAAGTAAAGCAATATGGAATCAATGACAGGGATGCCGCAAAGTTATTACACGGCATCCCTGCCATATGGGAGTAAAATATGGAAAAAAAACAATACCGACTGGAAATGAAAAATATCAGCAAGCAGTTCGGGGGAATCCGCGCATTAGATCATGTTTCCGTCGAGGTAAAGCCGGGAGAGATACATGCATTAATCGGAGAGAATGGCGCAGGGAAATCTACGCTGATCAAAATTTTATCCGGCGCATATACGAAGGATGAGGGAACGATTCAGATAGATGGAGAGCGGGTAAATATAGCATCCCCATTGGATGCAAAAAATCTCGGTATCGCAGTGATTTATCAGGAATTCATGCTGGCGCCGGATTTGAGTGTGGCGGAAAACATCTTTATTGACCGCCTCTCTGATAAAGGAAAACTGATCAATTGGAAAAAGTTAAACAGCGAGGCAAAGGAACGTCTGGAGAGTCTGGGGTTTGGAAATATATCCCCGCAGAAAAAGGTGGGAAACTTAAGCGTGGCACATCAGCAAATTGTGGAGATCTGCAAATGCCTGACCCACAATGCCCGGATTCTGATTTTGGATGAGCCTACAGCGGTTCTGACGGTGGCGGAGATAGGGAAGCTGTTCGGTTTGATTCGTCTGCTTAAGCAAGAGGGAGTTAGTATTATTTTTGTATCCCATCACATGAATGAAATTTTTGAATTATGTGATTCCTTTACAGTTATGAAGGATGGCTGCCTTGTGGGGTGCGGAAAGGTAGACGAGGTTTCGCAGGGCGAACTGGTTCAAATGATGATTGGAAGAGAGCTGACACAGATGTATCCTCAAAGAGGTGCAAAGCTGGGTGAGGTTGTCTTAAAGGTAGAAGGACTGAATGTAAAAGGCAGAGTTAAAAATGTTAGTTTTGAGGTGCGCTCCGGGGAAGTGCTGGGATTTTCCGGGCTGGTAGGCTCCGGCAGGACGGAGCTGATGCGCGCGGTATTCGGCGCAGATAAAAAAGATTCAGGGAAAGTTACGTTATTGGGGGAAGAGGTTGATTTTAAAGAGCCGAAGCATGCGGTGGAAAAGGGCTTGGGATACCTTTCGGAAAACCGTAAAAGCCTTGGCTTGCTGGTAAATCAAAGTATACGAATTAACACGACCATGTCATCGCTTGAAAAAGTGAAAAAAGGATGTTTTATAAATCATAAAAAAGAAAAAGAATATGTAAAAGGACTTTTGTCGCAAATGTCAACAAAATATGGTTCTATGGAGGATGATGTCAGCAGCTTAAGCGGAGGAAATCAGCAGAAGATCAGCTTTGCCAAGTGGATGTCTGCGGACTGTAAATGTATCGTATTTGACGAACCAACACGGGGCGTTGATGTGGGGGCAAAGGTTGAAATATATGAAATCATAAACAGTCTGGCAAAACAGGGTGTTGCCGTTATCATAATTTCCTCCGAGATGACGGAGATTATCGGAATGTGTGACCGGGCGCTCATTATGGCACAGGGAAGAATTACCGGGGAACTGGATAAAGATTTTCTGAATGAAGATACCATTATAAAACTTGCAATGGAGGGTTAAAACCATGAAAAAGGATCACAGGATGAAGCACTTCCTGCTGGATAACAATACTTATATCATTTTTTTGGCACTGTTTCTTATCTGCTGCATAATTTCTGATAAATTTTTCTCCTATCTCAATCTGAGAAATATCCTTTTGCAGCAGGCCGGACCGATTTTAGTGTCTGTCGGAATGCTAATGGTAATACTTACAGGGGGGATCGATTTGTCAGTGGGCTCTGTGATGGCAGTTGGCTCTTCCATGACTGCGGTGCTGATGACACGTATGGGAGTTCCCTGGGTGGCGGCGATTGGTTTTTCTCTGGCTGCGGGTATTGCCCTGGGAACGTTAACAGGTATATTGGTCGCTTACCTGAAGTTTCAGGGGTTTGTGGCTTCGCTGGCAATTATGACCATTGCCAGGGGAATTGCATATACCATCACCAACGCGACCCCGATTAATCTGGAAAACGGAACCTTGAATTTACTGACAGCAAAAGAATACGGATATCCGATTATCCTGATTATGATTGTAATTATTGTTATTTTTGTGGTTATTGAAACGTGTACCGCGTATGGACGCCTGGTCATTGCATGCGGCAGCAATATAGAGGCCGTAAAGCTTTCCGGAATCAGGACCAGAAGATATCTTCTTTCTGTGTATATGATCAGTGCGGCGCTCTCCACGCTGGCCGGCGTTTTTGTCGCTGCCCGTTCAAACGTGGGAAATTCTACAATTGGTGAGGGGCAGGAGCTGGATGCAATCGCAGCCTGCGTCATCGGTGGTGCAAGTCTGGCGGGTGGAAAAGGCTCTGTCACAAAGACGGTTATCGGGGCACTGACATTGGCTTTGATCGGGAATATCATGAATCTTTTGGCGGTTCCGGCATATCCCCAGCGGATTATCAAAGGATGCATTATCATAGCCGCAGTTCTTTTGCAGGTATTGACAGATAAAAACAAAGAGTAAAAAACAAGAGGAGGAGACGGACATGAAAGCAGCACGTTTTTATGAAAAAGGTAAATTGGTCATTGACGATGTTCCGGTAAGAGAGCCGGAAGCAGACGAGGTTGTGATCAGAATCAAATATTGCGGAATTTGCGGGACAGATGTACACATTTTCAACGGTGAAAAGGGTTCGGCGGAGGTTCATCCTCCGGTAATTCTGGGGCATGAATTTTCCGGTGACATAGAAAGAACGGGCGCGGCGGTAACCAGATTTCAAAAGGGCGATCGTGTTTCCGTAGATCCCAATGCTTATTGTGGAAAATGTTATTTCTGTGCAAATGGAAAGGCGCACCTGTGTAAACACATGACAGGGCTTGGAACGGCTTTGGACGGCGGCTTTGCAGAATATATTACGGTAAAAGAAAAACTGGTCTACCCTGTGGCAGAGCGTGTCAGTTATGAGGCGGCTGCCATGACAGAGCCGATCTCGTGCTGTCTGCATGGACTTGATTTGACAGAGATAAAGATGGGAGACACGGTTATGGTAGTAGGGACCGGCAATATTGGATTGATTATGGTTCAGTTGGCAAAGTATGCCGGGGCTGCAACCATCATAGCAGTGGAGCCGAATGAGAAGCGAAGAAAGAAGGCGCTGGAACTCGGTGCTGATTTTGGGATTGATCCGCTGACAGAGGACACCGAAGGCTTGCTGGCAAAACATCATGTGGTCAATGTGGATAAGGTGATTGACTGTGCGGGTCTGGTTTCCACAAATGAGTATTCTGTCCGCTATGCCGGAAAAGGGGCTGTGGTCATGTTGTTTGGCCTTACAGGGCCTGACGATGAGATGAAGCTGAAGCCGTTTGAAATGTTTCAGAAGGAGCTGACCATCAAGGGCTCTTTTGTGAATCCAAATGCGTTTGAACGGGCAGGAAGGCTTCTTGGGGCAGGTGTGATTCAGACAGAGCCGATGATTACAGATATTGTGGATCTGGATGATATCCAGCGTGTATTTGAGACCAGGCAGTATGCGAAGGATGGAAAAGTGCTCATAAAGTGCTTTTAATTGAGGAGGTATAAAAATGTTAAAGCGATCAGAATTTTCAAGAGGATGGTGTTCTCCGGAGCGCTATGTGCAGGGGCCGGGGGAATTTGATAACCTGAGATTTTATACGGATAAGTTTGGAAAGCATGTAGCGGTTTTTATTGACCGGTTCCTCTATGAGGAATATACCGGGCGGCTTGAGAAAATGTATGCGGTTGGAGACTGCACGCTTCGGACGTTCGCATTTGAATCAGAGGTGACAGAAAAGCTGATTTGCGAGAGAACGGAGGAACTCAAAAAAGATTCACCGGATGTTGTGGTCGGAATTGGCGGCGGGAAGACGATTGATGTTGCGAAGGCAGTAGGGACGCGGTTAGGGGTTCCGTTTATCGTAGTGCCAACCATTGCTGCAACCGATGCCCCGACCAGCTCTCTGTCAGTGATCTATCGTGAGGATGGTTCCCACGAAGGAGAATTTTTCTATGATCACAGCCCGGCAGTTTTGGTGGTGGACACTCAGATCATCGCAAATGCTCCGGTACGGTTTTTAGTCTCCGGCATGGGGGATGCATTGGCTACATTGATAGAGGCGGATTCCACCAGAAAAGCAGGCGTTCCGAATCTGGTTTATCATACGACAGGCGGGTTTAAACAGACATTGGCGGGACAGGCGATTGCAAAAGCATGTTATGAGTCGCTTATGAAATATGGGGTGCTGGCAAAGGAAGCCTGCAGCCGGAAGGTAGTGACGGAGGCACTGGAGCACATTATTGAAACAAATATTCTTTTAAGTGGACTGGGATTTGAAAATAATGCAACCTCGGGGGCGCATTCCGTCAATGACGGTCTGACGGCTGTTGAAGGAAGCAGCCGGACCATGCATGGAGAAAAGGTTGCGTTTGGCTGTATCGTTCAGCTGATTGCAGAATGCGCGGACAGAGCGTATCTGGATGAGGTGCTAAAGTTCTGTGTAAGCGTAGGGCTTCCGGTCTGCCTGGAGGACTTGTATGTGGAAAATACAGAGGAGAATATACGAACAATTGCGGCGGCGTCGATGCACAGTAATTGGGGAAATATGCCTTTTCCTGTAGATGAGGCGACTGTGTTTGCCGCTGTCACAACGGCGGACTTCTATGGGAAAAAATTTAAAATGAGGTGGCAGAATGAAATTTGACAAGCGGAAAGCAGATTTACTGGCAGTTACGATACGAAAAAATACGCTGCGCACAATTGCGTCAAAGGGAACCGGACATGTAGGAGGCTCTCTGTCTATAGCGGATACGCTGGCGGTGTTGTATGGAGGAGTTATGAATATTGATCCAAAGCACCCGGAAAAAAGCGACAGGGATTTTATCGTTTTATCAAAAGGGCATTGTGGGCCTGCTATGTATGCGGCGCTTGCGGCAAAGGGATATTTTGATGAAAACATACTGGATACATTGAATCAGAATCATACGATTCTCCCTAGCCATACGGACCGGATGAAAACGCCTGGTGTCGATGTGACGACAGGCTCTCTGGGACAGGGAGCTTCTCTTGCGGCCGGTGTCGCCTTTGCAGATAAGCTGAACGAAAGTGTCAGCTATACATATTTAATATTGGGAGACGGCGAGCTTAACGAGGGGCAGGTATGGGAGTCAGCGTTATTTGCGGCGCACAACCACCTTTCGAATTTGATTACTTTTGTGGATGCGAACGGGAAGCAGCTGGACGGTACGACAGATCAGGTATGCAGCCTTGGCAGTATTGAGAAAAAATTTGAGTCGTTTGGCTACCATGTGATATCGGTTGAGAACGGGAATGATACGGGGCAGATATATCGGGCGGTTTTGGAAGCGAAGGAAGAAAAGGACGCTCCTTCTGTCATTGTCCTGCACACGTTGAAGGGTGCCGGCATTCAAAAATACATGGATATGGATAACTGTCATTCGGTGCCAGTCAATAAAGAAGAATTGCAGGATTTTTATTGTGAGTTGGACAGGCAGGAAAGATGAATGTGAGGTGGCATAAATGAGCAGGGTAGAGACAGGAAACAAGGAATTGCGGAAGGTGTTTGCGGAGACATTGGAAGAGCTAATGCGGGAGAATAAGGATATTATTTATCTGGAAGCAGATCTGGCGGGAGCTATCGGGACAACCGGGCTTATTTCTTCCATGCCGGAGCAGGCGTTTGATGTAGGCATTATGGAGGCGAATATGGTCGGAGCCGGAGCGGGGATGTCGATGAAGGGAAAGATTCCGTTTATGCATAGCTTTGGCACGTTTGCCTCCAGAAGATGTGCAGATCAGGTGTTTTTATCAGGGTGTTATAACCATGCCAACATTAAGATTATAGGATCCGATCCCGGCATAACGGCGGAAACAAATGGCGGCACGCATATGCCTTTTGAGGATATGGGAATCTATCGGACGTTTCCGGAGATTGCGGTTCTGGATGTTGCGGAGCCGCATTTGCTGAGGGAAATGCTGCGGAGCATGGCAGAGGAATACGGGGTGATGTATCTTCGCTTTCCAAGGAAGGGAAAACTGTGCTATTATGAAAAGGAGCGGACTTTCTCAATAGGAAAAGGCGTGATTGTGCGGGACGGGACAGATGCGACTGTGATTGCCTCCGGAATCGAAGTGGCGGAGGCTATATTGGCAGCGGAGGAGTTGGAGGAAGAAGGGCTGCACGTACGTGTAGTCGATATGTTCACAATAAAACCGCTGGATGAAGAGCTGGTGCTTGCATGTGCGCAGGAAACGAATGCTGTTGTGACTGCCGAGAACCATAACAAGATTGGGGGATTAGGCTCGGCGGTTGCGGAAGTGCTTGCTGAAAATGCAGCCGTTCCCTTTAAACGGGTGGGGATTCCTGATTGCTTCGGCGAGGTGGGAAATATTCATTTCCTTTCGGAAAAGTTTGGTATATCAAAAGAAGATATCAAAGAGGCTCTGCGGGACGTGTTGAAAGAAAAATGATTTAAGGAGAATGGTATGGGGTATTTAATGGGAATTGACCTTGGGACTTCCAGCGTAAAGGTTTTGATTGTGGATGAGAGCGGAAAAACCATGGGGATCGGCCAGTCCGGTTATGAAATCATGACGCCGAAAATGGGATATGCGGAGCAGGAACCGGAGGTATGGTGGAAATGTACAAAGCAGGCGGTTGAAGAAGCGCTTCATGGCTTCCAGATTGCCGCGGAGGATATCTCGGGAATCGGATTTTCCGGTCAAATGCATGGACTGGTAGCATTGGACCGGGAGAAAAAGCCTCTGGGGCGGGCGATGATTCATCTGGATCAGCGCTCACAGATAGAGAAAGAGGAAATTTGCGGGAAGGCGGGACGTCTTCTTGAAGAGGAGCTTTTGAATCAGCCGGGTGCCGGAATGCTGATCTGCTCTCTGCTGTGGATGAAGCATCATCAGCCAAAGGTTTATGAAAAGATTGCTTTTATCATGTCGCCAAAGGATTATATCCGTTTTAAGCTCAGCGGGGTTATTTGCACGGATTACAGCGATGCAAGCGCCACGTTGGCGTTCTCGGTTAAAAGCCGGTGCTGGTGCATGCAGCTGCTGCAGAGGCTGGAGCTGAAACCGGATATATGGCCGGAAGTCCTGCGCTCCTTTGCAGTCGCCGGGACGGTTACAAAGCAGGCATCTGAGGAGACCGGTCTTTCAACGAAAAGCAGGGTGATCGTTGGTGCGGGAGACTGCGCGGCGCAGATGCTTGGCAACAATGTGGTGGATGGAGGGATTATGGCCTGCAACATCGGGACGGCATCTCAGCTGGCAGTGGTGACAAAAAAACCAGTGGCGGATTCGGACCTGTGCTGTCAGCTCTGGTGTCATGCGCCTGAGCATACGTGGATCTTTCAGGGCGGCGCTTTAAACGGAGGGAATACGTTGAGCTGGCTGAAAAATAAGGTTTTGAGGGACGCAAGGCCGTTTTCTGAATTGGATAAGGAGGCCTCCCGGGTTCCGGCAGGCTGTGAGGGACTGATGTTTCTTCCGTTTCTGGCGGGCGAGCGGACACCTTATAATGATCCGGGCGCGCGCGGGCTTTATTTCGGCCTTGGCATGAAACATGAGCAGCCCCATCTGGTTCGTGCGGCCATGGAGGGAGTGATGTATAACCTCTGTGAATGCAGAAATGTATTTCAGAAAGCGGGGCTTGCACAGACGCGCCTGATTGCTTCGGGAGGAGGGGCGAAAGGAAGAACCTGGAAACAGATTCAGGCAGATATGCTGGGTATGCCGGTATATACGACAAAAACGGAAGAGGAAGCGTGCCTTGGCGCGGCGATCTTGGCGGCGGTAGGCGTGGGAATTTATGAGGATATTCATACCGCCTGCGAGACGATTGTGAAGCTGGAAGCGGAGGTGGTGGAGCCGATACAGGAAAATACCATGCGCTATCAGGAGTACCAGAGCTTGTATCGGGAGTTGTACGGCAGTGTGAAAGGCTTATACTCACGGCTGCATTGAAAATCCGGATGATTGTGCGTGCGTTTTGATCCTGTTCGTTTTGTAATTGCTGTTTGAGGAGGGTTGTGCTATATTCCCAAGTTTGACAGTGCCTTGACTCAAAAAGTCCCGTAGACCGTTCTGGCAGCGGCTTTCGGGACTTTTGTGTAGTATATTACGCCGGTATTTCACCGGGAGAATAAGTGTTTCCAGCGCTTTGTGATGGAAACCTTTTGGTACTATAAAATAGCAAAATGGGGAAAATTAAATTAATCAAAGTATTCACAACTGCCGAAAAAAATGTTATTGTGAAAACATAAAAGTTGAATGTTTTTTAGCCTTGTGAGGATGAATAAAATTGGAGGTGGCCAAAATGTTGAAAAAGAAAAACAGGGATGTGATATTAATATCGATATTAATATTGAATCTAATATTTTTCGGAGGGTTGTTGATACGTTCCGTTATATTTTTTCTGAATGAAATTAATTTTGATTTTGCGCGTGCGGCAGATGCAGAGCTTCAAACGTGGTTTCTGTGGAGGAAAAGAGCGGAATTTATTTTTTCTGCGTCGTATGATATATATATTATGGGACACATTATTGTGTGCTATAATGCAGCGAGAAAAAATGCATACATTTCATTGAAATCAATAGCTTTATATTACCTCATACAGATTGCATTGATGTTTTTATGTACTGTTCCATTTGAAATTCTTGATTCAAAATATTTTGGCGATTATCTGTTTCCAATTTGGGGAACAGGAGTGACGCTTCTGCTCATTTTATTTATAATGAGTGCATATGAGTTTGTGAAAAAATGGAGGAAGCTGTGCAGGGGAGACTAATCTCCCCTCTCACACTACCAGTACATGCTATTCGGTGTACGGTGGTAACATAACTTCAAAGCATAATGTTCAATGTAATGATCATAGCAAATTGTAGATTTTGCTTATATCTCACAATGCAAAGATTCGTGTACAAGGGGCTACAAACGATATAAAGAAATGTTTCAGATATGCAGAGTGGA
>CASCGD010000037.1 GCA_949132985.1 uncultured Lachnospiraceae bacterium | reverse complement strand
TTCTGCATGAAATCTGGCTATTTTATTGCGAAAAATTTTTATTCCTCAACGCTGGGGATCTTATGTATATAAAGCCAGCTCTCTGCATAGTCTGCCCGTTCACGCCCGCTCATACCCGCATATTTTCCATATTCTAATTTTGTCAGCGCCATCGCAGAGTTCCCGCACTGATGGCATTCCACATCCCTGCGGCGTGACACAGTTCTCATCCAGCCGCAGACCGGACAAATGTATACCTTTAGCATGTTTCTCCTGTCTCTCTATAAACCAATGTAATCCAAAATCCGTTCCGTCGCATGTCCATCGCACGCGCTCATAAACCGCTGCTTAAAATCCACGACTCGCTGCTTCTCAAATAATACATCCACGTTTTTGATATAGTCAATGACCTGCGCCTGCGTAACGCAGACCGGACCCGGCGTCAGCGTCTCATAGTCGTAATAAAAGCCGCGCTCGTCAAAATACTGCTGCAGATCCGGTGCATAAAACACCATCGGCCGCTCAAAGAGCGCATACTCAAACACCAGCGACGAATAATCGCTGATGCAGATATCACTGACACACAAAAGCGCTCCGATATCCATCTCCCCCGTCAGGTCCCGCGCAAAGTCCCGGTACTGCTCCGGGACTTTCTGCACCTTCCTCACAAAAGGATGATGCTTTTCCACCAACACATATTCTGCGGCAAGCGCCTCTGCAAAGGCTTTATAATCGGGCTGCAGGGTATGCGCCTGTTTTTGTGTTCCCCGGAAGGTCGGCGCATAGAGGATCACCTTTTTGCCGCACGCCTGCGGAAAATGCCCGTAAAGCGTTTCCCTTGCCGCCCGGATATATGTTTTGTCAAAAAAGACATCCGTACGGCTCACCCCCAGCGGCTGAATGACGCCCGGCGGCTGGTGCATAGCATCCTGATAGGCGCGCACCGCTTCCGGCGCGCTGACACTCACGAGCCACTGGTTTTTATAGTAGGGATAGCGCTCCATCTCTTTTCTGGAAATCCCCCAGCCAAGCTCCGCCGTCGAAAATCCGAATTTTTTAAAGGCGCCGCAGCCATGCCACGTCTGAATAAGCTTTGTCTGTGAACGCAGTTTTACACAGCTGGTCACATTCGATGCCTCATTGATAAAAACCACTTCTGCCACCGCGATCTCCCGCAGCATCCTCACACAGTTTTTCAGATACTGCACACCGCTCACGCTTCCGTCATGGATGCAGATCAGCTCCGGCGCTTTCCCCCGCTGCCTGACTGCTTTAAAAAGCAGCCCGAAGCTGTCCGTCAGATGATCCGCCGATATCTCCAGAAAAATAACGCGCCCCGAACACACAGGTTTTCTTGCGGCCCGCCTATAAACCGCCGGAAGCACCAGTTTCAGGCTTAAAAAGCGCGCAATTTTTTTCACCGTCTGCTTTACGGACATCGGCTAATCCTCTCCTTCCATGAAATCCTCATAGGCATCCAGCACCAGATCGGCATCCCCGATCATCTTAATGATCCCATCGTTCATCCAGATGACTGTGTCGCACAGGCTGCGCAGCGTGGCGTCCGAATGGGAGACGATCATAACCGTATGGCTGCGGTCCTTGATCATCCGCTTCATGCGCCGGTAGCTCTTCTTTTTAAAATGCCGGTCCCCCACGGAGAGCACCTCGTCAATGAGCATGATATCTGTCTCAAGCACCGCGGTGATGGAGAAGGCAAGCTTGGAATACATGCCGCTGGAATAGGTGCGCACCGGCTTGTCGATAAACTCCCCCAACTCTGAAAACTTGATAATGCGGGGCATCTCCCTGCGTATGTCCTCCTCGTGAAATCCCAGCAGCAGGCCGGAGAGCATAATATTCTCGCGCCCGGTCAGGGATTTCTGAAATCCCACGCCAATGGCCAGAAGCGAAACCGAGTGCCCGTGCAGATCGATTGTTCCCTCGTTTGCCGCAAAGATTCCTGCCACGGCCCGAAGCAGCGTGGACTTTCCACTGCCGTTCTTTCCGGTTATTCCAACGATCTGGCCCTTTGGAATCTCAAAGCTTGCCCCCCGCACCGCCTCAAAATATTCCTTCTGGGGTCGGTTGCCCTTCCGAAACAATTGCTTTACGGATGTTTTTTGCATGGTGGAATAACTGATACACACATCCTTTAAGGTGATTGCCGGCTCATAAGTGCCCGGCGCAGGAATATAGCGCTCCCGTTTTTCTTCTGCTGCTTTTGTTTCCATTTCCATACCCATTGCTAGATTCCTTTCACGTAATTGTTTTCATTTCGATAGACCAGACGCACACCGCCCATGCACAAAAACAGGGAAAGCACCAGCCAGATCAGCATCCAGAGCCAGTCCGGAGCCTGGTTATAGATGAGCGAATTTCTCATGGAGCTGAGCAGATACGCTACCGGATTACACTTCCCAAGCACGGTCGCCAGCTGCGGATAGGTCTTTCCGATGCGCTGGTCAATATTGAAAATGATACCTGTCAGATAAAAAATCAAACGAATCACAATATCGTTTACCTTCGTCAGATCCTCAATGTAGACGCCATAGTGCATCTCAAAACACATCAGTCCAAAAGTTAAAAGCCACAGGACGATCATTCCCGGGATCAAAAAAAATATGTGGTAGGTGAGCTTCACTCTGAAAAAAAACATCATCACCACAACAATACCCAGCGATACGCACATCTTAAAGCCCGTTGTGAGCATCTGCACGATCAGCAACACTACCTTCGGCAGATACACCCTCGAGACAATGGATTTATAGCGGCGCACGATAGGCGCGCTCTTTTTCACATTTGCGGAAAAGAAATTCCAGATCGTCAATCCGATAAAAACAAACAGCGGGTAATAATTTTCGGATCGGTTAAAAATCATGCCGAAGATGAACGTATACACCAGCATCAGGCAAAACGGCTCTAAAATCCACCAGATCCAGTTCAGATAGGAATCCGCCACCTCTGATTTCAGCTCCGACTTCGTCGCGTAAACCATATAGCTTTTATATTTTTTCAAGTCCTCAAAAAATTGCCTGTAAATATTCATGTACTCTCTCCCAATTTATACTGACGGAAAAAATCCCCCTCGTGACGCCGGTTCACGGACGTTTACCACCACTATTGACCAAAAGCTGCTTTCGCATCCACCGTATGATCCGCTCCGTCGCATGTCCGTCACAAGCGCTCATGGAGCGCTCCCAGAAATCATGCATCCGCGCGGCATCCCATTTCCCACATTCAAGCACTGTGTAATAAAGTTCCTCCGCGTTCATAGCCCGATAAGCCGGAATCGTGTCATATTTCTCGTAAAAGCCGCAGTCCTTCCTATACTCCTTCAAATCCGGCGTAAACAAAACCAACGGCCTGCCAAAGTACGCGTAATCGTAAATCACAGAGGAATAATCCGAAATCAGAATATCCGTCACCACCAAAAGCTCCTCCGTAAGCATTTTCAAACCCTGTACATTTTCTTTCCGCGCGTGCGGATGAAGCTTTACGATAACATAATAGTCCTCCGGGAGCAGTGCGGCCAGCGAATCCAACGCATCCTCTCCCACCAGCTTTGGCGCTCCGGCGCTTCCCCGGAAGGTTGGCGCCCATAATACTACTTTTTTTCCTGCTGCCGCCGGACATTCCTTTGCAAAACGGGCTCGAATGTCCGCCTTTGTCTCCTCGTCATAAAACCAGTCGGTTCGACTGATACCAATCGCCTTTACATGACTTTTATCTGTCCGCATAGCACGGACAAACGGTTCCACCGCATAGTCCGCACTGACTGTAATTAAATCATAATTTGCAAATACATTTCCTCCGTGATAGCTTTTCGGGATATTCCCCGGCGCATCATAGCCAAAGCGCTTTAAAGCGCCGCCGGAGTGCCAGAGCTGGATCACCTTCGTCTCCGGGCGCTTTTTACACGACGCCACCGGAAGATGGTTGTCACAGATCACCACAAACCCTGCGTTTGCGTACATGCGCATAAAAAGCAGCATGTGCCTGAAAATCTCCAGACCGGAACCCTTCTGATAGTCTTTACACAGTTTCATCACATGAAAACTCGGCTCCTCCCGAAGCTTTTTCTCCAGCTGCCACATGCTGTAGGGAAGCTCATCGTGATGGGCATCCGCGAGAATTACCAGCGACCGGTCAACCTTTTTCTTTTTTGACAGGCTGTACACGATCGGAAGCAAAACGCGTTGCATAATTGTTTTAATATATTCACGAATTTTTGCCATAATATTTTTTTACTCCATGAAACGCATAGCTCAAAAAGAAACGGAGGCTCTCGAACCTCCCGAAACCCATATAGCGGTAGACACCATACTGCATCACTGCGGATTTGAGCTTATTGCGGGATTTTCCGCCTTCGCTCAGGCGGCAGTGGAGGTAAGGCTCGTCGATACCGACCGCCGCACCGTATTTTTTTAAAATCTCCAGCCAGAGAATGTAATCCTCATGAAGCTCAGCATGCTTCATATGAAACTCCCTGGCAATCTCTGTCGGAAGCACCACCGATCCACAGGGAATCGAGTTCGTATGCAAAAGCTCTTCAAAAGTTATTTTTTTCTTTACGCCAATCACGCGTCCTGTGGGTGTTCCGTCCGCCTCATGGAGCACGCGTCCACTGCAGCAGAGCGGGGCGTTCGTCTTTTTTAACAGCGCCAGCTGCGCAGCCAGCTTGTCCGGCTCCCACCAGTCATCCGCATCAAGAAAGGCAATGTATCTGCCGCGTGCCAGGTCAATTCCCCGGTTGCGCGTCGTTGCCGTGCCGACGTTCTTTTTATTGTGGCGGTAAATGACCTGGGCATCCTTTTTGAACGGTTCCATAGCGGCGTCTACATCATCGGGGCTGCAATCGTTGATGACAATGACCTCAATAGAGCCTTCCGGCATATCCTCCTGCTCCAGTGCAGAGTGAACGGCGTTCGCGATATAGCGTGCCGCGTTGTACGCCGGTATGATCACCGACACCTCGATTTCCGTATGCTTTCCCATAATGCACCCTTTCTACTGCAATGCCGTCGTATGATCTTCGCCGACCCCCTCTGATTTCTCCTTCTGGAACAAAATCTTGACGGTCAGGAAGCATAGCTTGATGTCCAGCCACATGGAATAGTTCTCGATATAGGTCAGATCCAGCTTCAGCTTGTCGTAGGGAACAGTGTTGTACTGGCCGTACACCTGCGCATATCCGGTCAGGCCGGCCTTCATCTTCAGGCGGAATTTAAATTCCGGAATGCTTTCCTCATACTGATCAAAAATCTCCCGCCGCTCCGGCCTCGGACCCACAACAGACATATCGCCTTTTAATATATTAAAAAGCTGCGGAAGCTCGTCAAAATGCGAGCGCCGCAAAATCCGCCCCACCGGCGTGATCCGGTCATCGTTTTCGCTGGCAAGCCGCGCACCCTCCTTCTCGGATGCGACAATCATACTGCGGAACTTCAAAATCTCAAATGTCTTTTCGTCCTTTGTCAGGCGCTCCTGCTTGTAAAATACCGGCCCACGGTCGTATACCTTGATTGCGGCAGCGATAATGATCATGATTGGCGAGAGAATGATACACGCAAAAAGAGCGATCACAATATCCATCAGCCGCTTGAAAAACCGCTCACCGATAGACAGGCCGTTGTTGCGCGAAAGCATGAGAATGCTGTCAAACAAATCGATCCGGGATGCTCCGGTGATGATGATATCCGATATTTTGGGAACGCTGTAGCAGCGAATCTCATGCCAGTAGCAAAACTTCAGAAAACGGTTGCGTTCCCTGGAAGGGATATCCCCGATGATGATCGTGTCGTACTGTTTGATTTTTTCCAAAATAGCTTCCACACCCGCACTCAAATGAATCATCTCCCGAATCTGATAGCGGTCCTTTCTGGAATCCAGTTTTTCCATCAGCTGCTTTGGACTGAAATCTCCATAGATCAAAAGCATCTGGTGCGGAGGATATAGCTTCGCATAAAAATGGCGTGTCAGAAGCGTCCACACAACTGCCAGCACCGCCTCAATCAATACAAGATAAACGAAATGCTCCAGATGGGTTCCGAAGCGCCAGAGTCCGATCAGTGAGAGCTGTATATACGACACGAGATTTTGAAAAAAAATCGCAAGGGCCTGTCCGTAGAGCACATCCATATTGCGCAGATAACCGACTTTAAAGCCTCCGAATATTTTTAAAAAAAGGACGCAAAACAGCGCATACAGCCCGATGACCGCCCAGTCGCCGCGCCTGTAGTATTGCACGCGCATCATGTGCGAATAGACATTGTACCACTGCCACGCAAAAATCCCGGCCTGAACCGCCACAAAAAATACGCTCGCCCAGAACATAAAAATCCGTTTGCACTGATAATGCTTATTTTCCATTACTCCTGCTCCTTTGGTATTCCAAAAAGCCGCCCCATCGCTTGTCCTTCTCCGACATGACCGGCTCCACACCTTCCGGTATCGGCCACGCAACACCGATGTCCGGGTCATCAAAACGCAGGCCGCCCTCATCATCCGCATGGTAAAAATCCGTGCATTTGTACGAAAATTCCGCATAATCCGAAAGTACATAAAAACCATGTGCGAAATTTTTCGGTATGAACAGCTGCTTTTTGTTCTCCGCAGAGAGCACCTCGCCGACCCATTTGCCGTAGGTCTTTGAGCCTTCCCGCAAATCTACCGCAACGTCAAACACCTCACCGCTGATCACGCGCACAAGCTTGTCCTGCGGATAGTCCTTCTGGAAATGCAGGCCGCGCAGCACATTTCCCGCCGATCCGGACTGATTATCCTGCACGAAAACCTGATCGATGCCTGCCTCCCTGAAATCATTGTAGTTGTATGTCTCCATAAAGTAACCGCGCGCGTCCCCAAATACAGCCGGCTCAATGAGCTTCACACCTGCGATCGCACAGTCTGTCACTTTTATTTTTCCCATCTATAGTCCCTCCGATACCATGATCAGGTATTCGCCGTATGCGGTTTTGAGCAGCGGCTGTGCAAGGCTCACAAGCTGATCCCTGCTGATAAAGCCCTTTTTATAGGCGATCTCCTCGATGCAGGAAATATAAAGCCCCTGCCGCTTCTGAAATGCCCCGACAAAATCTGCCGCGTCAAGCAGCGCATCATGACTTCCCGTATCCAGCCACGCAAAGCCGCGCCCCAGCTTTTCCACGCGCAAATCCCCCCGCAGAAGATACGCATTGTTTACCGCCGTGATCTCGATCTCTCCACGCGCCGAAGGCTTTACGGCTTTTGCAATCTCCACGACGTCATTGTCATAAAAGTAGAGTCCCGGAACCGCATAATTGGATTTTGGCTGCACGGGCTTCTCCTCGATGGATATCGCTCTGCCCTGCGCGTCAAATTCTACCACGCCATAGGCCCGCGGGTCGCGCACATAGTAGCCAAAAATCGTCGCGCCGGATGTTTCCTCTGTCCGGTTTGCCACACGCTCCAGCACACTTGAAAAGCTTTGCCCGTAAAAAATATTATCCCCCAGAACCAGCGCCACAGCATCGCTGCCAATGAAATCCGCTCCGATGATAAAAGCATCGGCCAGTCCCCGCGGCGTCGGCTGCTCCTCGTAAAAAAACTGCATACCCAGCTGCTCACCGTCCCCGAACAGCTCCCGGAACACCGGGAGATCCCGCGGCGTGGAGATGATCAGCACCTCCCGGATGCCTGAGAGCATAAGTGTTGAGAGCGGATAATAAATCATCGGTTTATCGTATACGGGCATGATCTGTTTGGAAACTGCTTTGGTGAGCGGGTACAGGCGGGTGCCGGAGCCGCCGGCGAGGATGATTCCTTTCATGGTGTGTCCTCCAAAAAGTAGGTGTGTGGAAAGCCGAGGGTGTTGGGTGCCCGGAAGTCCGGGCGAAACGCGGCATATATCGTGTGTGACACGCGCCCGTTTCGGGGGTGTGTTGTGGCTGCGGGACGTTATTTCCGACGAGCGCTTAACGTCTCACACGATATATGCCGCGTTTTGCCCTCGTTGGCTGGTCTGCTTGTTCCCTCCCCCCCGCTTTCGTGGGGTTGATTCTGGTGATATGTGCCCGTTTTTGGGTGTGTTGTGGCTGCGGGAAGCGGTTGCCGACAGGCGCTTTACGTCACACGCGATACATGCCGCGTTTTGCCCTCGTTGGCTGGTCTGCTTGTTCCCTCCCCCGCTTTCGTGGGGCTGATTCTGGTGATATGTGCCCGTTTCGGGGGTGTTTTGTGTCAGGCCTTATGCGGGCCCATACATGGTTTCATAATAGTTCTGGTACGCGCCGCTCGTGACGTGCTCCATCCAGTCCTCGTGGGTAAAGTACCACTCGATGGTTTTGCGGATGCCTTCTTCGAACATCGTTTCGGGTTCCCAGCCGATTTCGGATTTGATCTTGTCCGGGGCGATGGCATAGCGCCTGTCGTGACCTTTACGGTCCTCTACATAAGTGATCAAATCCTCGTTTATATATGCCCGGCGCGGATCGCTCCCCGGAAGCTTTTCCCGCAGTACATCCAGTATGATATGGATAATCTCTATATTCTGCTTCTCGTTGTGGCCGCCTACATTGTAGGTCTCGCCGGGCCGCCCTTTTTCCATGACCATATCGATCGCCTTCGCATGATCCGTTACATAGAGCCAGTCCCGCACGTTTTTTCCGTCGCCGTACACCGGGAGCTTGCGCCCGTTTAAGGCGTTGTTGATGATCAGCGGAATGAGCTTTTCCGGGAACTGGTACGGACCGTAGTTGTTTGAACAGTTCGTAATATTCGCCGGAAAATGATACGTGTCTACATACGCCTTTACCAGCATATCTGAGGATGCCTTGCTGGCGGAATAGGGACTGTGGGGCGCATACGGCGTCGTCTCATAAAAATAGCCGCCGTCCTCTTCCAGTGAACCGTATACCTCATCGGTGGACACATGGAGAAAACGTTTGCCCTCAGCATAGGTGCCATCCCTGTCCTCCCACGCGGCGCGGGCCGCGTTCAGCATCACCGCCGTCCCGAGCACATTTGTCTGTACAAATATCTCTGGATTTTTGATACTGCGGTCAACATGGCTTTCCGCTGCAAAATGCACGACACAGTCGATGTCATGCTCCGCAAAAATCGCTGTGATCGCATCCCGGTCCGTAATATTTGCCCGTATAAACCTGTAGCCTGGCAGCTTTTCGATATCCGCCAGATTTTCCAGATTCCCCGCATAAGTCAGGGCATCCACGTTTATGATGCGTATGGAATCCCCGTAACGATCCAGCATATAGCGAATGTAGTTGGAACCGATAAATCCGGCACCGCCCGTCACTAAGTATGTCTTCATTGGTGTCTCCTTTTTACGTCATATATTCCCGCAGCGCTGCCTCCCAGTTCGCCATGCGGTAACTGCTGGTCATCCGAAGCATATAATTATCCAGCACGGAGTATGCCGGCCGCTTCGCAGGCGAGCCATACTCCCCGGTCGTAACATAATGAACTTTTACATGTTTTCCCACGAGACGAAAAATCTCTGACGCAAACTGCGCCCAGGAGCAGCTCCCCTCACAGGTGCCATGAAACAGGCCATAGTTGTCTGTCGGCTCCAACATATGTATGAGCCGGGCCACTTCCGCAGCGCTTGTCGGCGTGCCAAGCTGATCCTTTACAACCCGAACCTCGTCATGCTTTTCGGCCAGCCCCAGCATCGTCCGAACAAAATTTTTCCCCTCTCCGTACAGCCATGCCGTGCGGATCATAAAAAAACGGGTTGCGAACTGTTCTACAAACTGTTCGCCCGCCAGCTTAGTTCTTCCATAGGCACTGACCGGCCCAACCGTATCCAGTTCCGTATAAGGACTTGTCCCGCCGCCGTCAAACACATAATCCGTAGAAATATGAACAAGCTTTGCGCCGGTATCCGCGGCAGCAATCGCCAGATTGCGCGGCCCGATGGCATTGATTTTATACGCCAGATCCCATGCTTCTTCACAGGCGTCAACCGCTGTATATGCCGCACAATTTATGATGACATTCGGCTGCTGTTCGCGTACAAACCGCATCACCTGTGCGTTATCCCCGATGTCCAGGTCCGCGACGTCTGTACAGATGAGCATCGCATTGTCGTTCTCATATTCCTTTTGAATGGCTCTGCCAAGCTGACCATTACAGCCGGTGATTAAAATTTTTTTCATAGCTTTTTCCCTTTTCGGCTCTGACTCCAGACCCCGTCCGGCATTTGCACGGACAATCCCCGCAGCTGCCCGCTCACTCTCCCAAACCGCTCTCGACCACAGCGATCACCGCCGCCAACGCTTCCATCTCATCTTCTCCCTCACACACAAACTCCAGCTCCGTGCCGGACTTGATGCAGGAACCGAGAACACTCAGCACGCTCTTTGCATTTGCCTCATTATCCCCATATTTGAAAAACACGTTGCTCTTATATTTAACGGCTTCATTGCACAAAATGCCCGCCGGCCGCAAATGCAGGCCGGTGGGATTTTTTATCCTCACTTTCTTGCTAACCATAAAACCCTCCAGGTAATTCCTTATGTCTCATTCATGTTTTTTGCTACAGCAGCAATTCCCCAAATGCGTGCTGTTCACTGTAACAGTTCAGTTACCACCACTGTTACCATTCGCTCCCTTATTGTTCTATCCGCGGCCGATAACAGGCAAGCGTAGCATTACTACAGCATGATCTTTGTAATCAAATCTGCCAGCTCGTGCGCATCCTTCTCTATCTGCGCCTGATCCTTCCCCTCAATCATCACGCGGACAAACGGCTCCGTGCCCGACGGTCGGATCAGTACTCTTCCTTCTCCGTTAAACTTTTCTTCCAAAGTCCGGATCGCCTCCGCTATCTCCTCGTACTCCATAAACTGCTCCTTTTTATGGTTCGGAACAGTAGCATTCACAAGCGCCTGCGGATATACTTCCATAATGGATGCCAGCTTTGAAAGCGGCTCCTTCGTCTCCACCATAACCTCCAGCAGGTGCAGTGCACTCAAAAGCCCATCCCCTGTGGTGCAATCGTCTAAGAAGATAATGTGGCCGCTCTGCTCGCCGCCGATGTTATAACCATTTGACAGCATGTTTTCCAGCACATATCGATCGCCGACCTTTGTCTTTTCTGCGTGAATGCCCTCCTTTTCACACATAATAAAAAATCCAAGGTTCGACATAACGGTCACGACAATCGTATCCCCTTTCAGCGTGCCCTTCTTCTTCATATGACCGCCGCAAATTGCCAGCAGCTTATCTCCGTCCACAATGTCGCCATGCTCATCCACCGCAAGCAGGCGATCCGCGTCGCCGTCAAACGCAAGGCCCACATTGGCCTTCTCATATACAACCCGGGCCTGCAGCTCACCCATATGCGTAGAGCCGCAGTTTGAATTGATATTTGTCCCGTCCGGCCGGATATGCAGCGGAATCAGATCTGCTCCCAGCTGCTGCAGCGTCTGCACCGCTGTCTGACAGGATGCGCCCTCCGCGCAATCGATGACGATGCGCATTCCGGACAAATCTACCGGAACCCGTTTTTTCAGAAAGCGGATGTATTCATCTTGTAAATCAAAACGGTACTCCACCTTTCCGATGCCGGAGCCGGTGGGAAGCGGCACGCCCCTCATGTTAGACGCAATCAGCGCCTCAATCTCATCCTCCAGCTCATCGGAGAGCTTGTAGCCCTCGCCGTTAAAAAATTTGATACCGTTAAACTCCATAGGATTATGAGACGCCGAAATCACAACGCCCGCATCCACCTTATGCTTTCTCGTGAGGTACGCTACCGCCGGGGTGGGAAGCACCCCCACATGGATCGCATCCGCTCCCACTGAGCAAACACCAGCCACCAGCGCATTTGCCAGCATTCCCCCGGAGATTCTCGTATCACAGCCCACCAGTATTGTAGGCTTATGCGCTTTTTCTTTTGTCAGGACATACGCCCCTGCCTGGCCCAGCTTCATCGCAAGCTCAATCGTAAGCTCCGCACCTGCTACGCCGCGAACACCATCTGTTCCAAATAATCTGCCCATCTGTTTTTCCTCCATGACCTGTTACTCTTCATCTATCCTGCTGTTTTCTTCTCCCTCATCCGGCTCTTCCACCGGTTCGTCGGGCGACTCCGGCTCTTCTTCGCCCTCTTCATCGATGACGGTAACGGTAACGCTGACTTTTACCGGATCGTGGAAAATACCCTCTCCAAAGTCCAGTGCCACCTCCACTTCATGCGTGCCGGGCGCAAGCTGGCCCGCATCAATGCTCGCTTTCACATCCGACATATTTAAAGCTGCGATATCATCCGCCATACCGCTCACCGTAATACGCACGATAGCACTGTTAAAGCTCAGCTCGTATTCCTCCGGCAGGTTCAGCACATCGATCATAGACGGAAAAATGTTGATCGTCCGCGTTGTAAGCTGAGCGATATGCGCGGTGACAGTCACCTTTGTTTTGGAAGCATCCGCCGCCGTAACACCCGCCGGCAGATACTCGCTCACATCGATAACCTGCGTGATATCCTCCCTGGCCCCGCTGATATCCAGCGCTTTCTCCGGTATGTTGATAGCCGTCACATTGTTTAATGCCGATGCGGTTCCCTTGATTGCGATCGTTTTCGGTTCAAATTCTATGCCCGTGAAAGTAAATCCCTCTGCCGGCTCACCCGAAACGTTGAAAATCAGTGATACATCCTTAATATCCAAAATTTTTGCAGTCACAGTTACCGTCGCCAGATTTAAGGTCAGCTCGCTTTTGTCAATCAGATTATCGTCGCTGTCATAGAGCGCCGGTATCACGCTTGCCACCACATCCGCCGTCATATTCGTCACATCAATACTGGCCACCACATGATCAATACGGCTTACCACTGACTCCGGACCGGAAACCTTGAGCAGATTCGGCGTTACCGCCACCTCGCCAAGCGCACAGTCCTCCGGCAGCGTCCCCACTGTCTCCACTCCTATGATGAACTGCTCCTGTGCCAGATTATCCAACGCAATCTCCAGCTTTTGCGTCGCTTTACTGATCGTCACCTGGCTGCTGTAGCGGAGTGCCGTCACCTCAATCGGCACCTTGCCGGTTCCCTTTTCGCTGTCAATCGCGGCATTTTCCATATTGGCAACCGCCTTGAAATCTGTGCTGCTAAGCTTTTCGATATAGGAACGCTTCGCCGTCACCACAAACACGATCGTGTTTGTGTCATTCAATACTTCATAATATTTCCCCTGCTCCGTGATATATTCCCCGTTCTCAATCACAACCGAAGCCGTAAAACGCTCCGAGATCTTCGGGTCGTCGATATTGACAACTACAAGCCAGAGAATGATTGCAAAGAGCGCCGCCAAAAGCTTCAGGCCTATGTTATTCGTTATCACTTTCCACGCTCGTCTCACCATGGCTGCTCCTCCTTATCAATTTTCTCCATCGGGATTTCTCGTAACCGGCATCCGCCAGCTCCATTAACTGCTTTTTCAGCTCCTCGCGGGTCAACTGCCGCCGAATCCTGCCGCCCATTGCCGCGGAAACCGCTCCCGTCTCCTCAGAAACAATGATCGTCAGAGAATCGCTCACCTCACTGACACCGATTGCCGCACGGTGTCTTGTCCCAAGCTCCTTATCCAGCTCCATATTATCCGACAAAGGCAGATAACAGGTGGCGGAAACAACCCGGTTTCCCCGCACAATGATAGCGCCGTCGTGCAGCGGCGTATTTTTCTCAAAGATATTGATCAGAAGCTGACTCGATATGAGGGAATCCAGGGGGATTCCGGTTCGCTCATACTCCGTGAGTACAATATCCTTCTCCACAACGATCAGCGCACCGGTCTTCACCTTTGCCATCTCATAGGTTGCCTTCACCATCTCATTCACCGTACGTTCCGTGAATCGCTTGACGCTGCGATCAGGGTCGCCGCTGAAAAATCCCACAAAAAATCGCTTCCTCCCAAGCTGATCAAGTGCCTTCCGAAGCTCCGGCTGAAAAATCACCGCCAGCGCAATGATACCTACATTGATGAGCCGGCCCGCCAGCCACAAAATCGTGTTCATCTGGAAAAGCGCCGCCACTAAAACGAAGACAACGATGACGATAATTCCCTTGAACAATGCCCACGCCCTCGTATTTTTAATCCAGACCAAAATACTGTACAACAAAAAGGCAATCAGCATAATCTCTACAACGTCAACGATCGTTACAGAGGGAATATCCAGCCAAAACATATATTTATCCCGGAATGCTAACATTCCGCTCACAATCCTTTCCACACGCCCACTTCCTCTCCTGCTGCGTCTATTTCAAGTTCATGTTTCGTCCAGGGCCAGACCCGGATCGATTAAAAATCCAGCAGATCTTCGTCAATATCCATCTCCTGTGCCAGATCTCTGCGTGTGATCGGCACATCGTCGCCACTGAATTTCTGCACCTTTTTTTCCGTGCCCGCGACGTAAATCTTCGGCACTGCCTTCACATAATAATAATACTCGTCATCTTCAAACTGCACCCGCTCCGTCCGCGTATAGTCCAGATTAAAGAAGAAAAATTGCAGGACAAATCCCACCAGCGCACTGACTGCCACCCCGGCTAAAACCTCCAGTGTGCTGCCGGGCAGTTTAAACTGCATGTCGCAAATAAAACGTAAAATAAACTGCAGCAGGCATCCGGTGGATATCGCGATCGCCCATGCATGATCGACGGACAGCCTGCGGATAAACCAGACAACCAGAGTCGACAGAGTCAATATCACCAACATGACCATCATCTCCCGGTTGCCCACAAACTGATTGAGCACATCCACAAACTTAGTAAGGACAGAATCGTCCTCCAGCATTTCTGCAATCGCCGAATCGTTTGCCACGATACCGCCCAGCAGATAGTACATCACAGTCCCGGACATCATGGCAAGAACCGATACCGGATTATCGTCCAACAGGCCAATCGCCACAGGTATCACATACGGCACATGAAAAATGAAGGCCAGTGGTGTCAGCACCGCATAAAAGCCCTTTTGCGGAGAGAATCGAAAATAGAGCAAAAACAGCACCATCAGCACAAGAAAGCTCACCATGCACGCCGCTAAAGACAGCGAAAAGAGGTTCAGGAGCACCAAAAGCGCCGCGAACACCACAATCATATTTACCGGTAGCAGCGCACATGCCAATGCAAACGCCAGGACCAACGTCATACTGTTCAGCTGTGTCATATATCCCAGATGCGAACGGATCATGTGAAATGTGAGAAATGCCAATATGCTTTTTATCACCGGAACGAGATAGACCTCAAACCTTCCGCAAAAGCTGCGAATCCGCTCCTTGATCTCCAACAACGCTGTCATAATTCCCCTCCATCCAGCTCAAAGCTGTTTATGACCCGCTTTAAATGCCGGTTATAAGCCCTGAGTTTTTTCCTTGCCCGGGTATATTTATTTTCTGCATAAATAAATACCCCGATGAGATAGACCACAAGAAATGCCAGATAGCGCAGCAGCACATCCACAGCAAACTTTGCCAGATCCATGGTATGGATGTTAGCCATCAACTCTTCCATATTATAAATTCCCCACATAATCAGACACACGCCATAGGCAATCGTTCCGCTCACAAAACCTTTGATCAGATGCAGGCCCACATAATCTCTGCGAAAATATTTTAGAACCGGAAAGTATTCTTTTCCCTTGTGGTCCGCAAACGCCTGTAGTTTTACCATGTGGCGTACACGCTCGTTATGAATCATATTACACTCCGTTCTCCAATATTACAGGAACCGCTTCGCGAACCCTGTAATCGGATTTCTGTATAACTTCTATGTTCTGATAAGCCATATTACAGGAACCGCTTCGCGAACCCTGTAATCGGATTTCTGTATAACTTCTATGTTCTGACAGGCCATATTACAGGAACCGCTTCGCGAACCCTGTAATCGGATTTCTGTATAATTTCTATGTTCTGACAGGCTATATTACCTGATTGAAAAAATATATTTTCATTCTGTAGTACATAAGTACTGGTATTATAACACAGTTTTTCCAGAAATACAAAACATTTCCGACGCACCGGCGGTAACCGGGAAATACCACGAAAAAAACGCCGCAAACCCTGCGGCGTTTTTCCGTTCCATACCGTTATCCTTGAACTACTGTAAATATCTCATCCTGTTTTTATTGTCCCTGGGATCTTTGATCTTATCCTTGGGCGCCTCCGGCTTTTTCATCACACTCGCAAGATCACTGTTTAGCCTGTTCTTGCACTTCTCGCAGTAACGGCCCGTCTTGATCGTCGCTCCGCACTTCTCGCACTCCAGCCCCACCGGCGAATCATCGGAAAAACTTAAGCGTTCCTCACGCACCCACTGTCTGAGCTGTTTCACAGATACATCATTGTTCTCGGAAATATCCTGCAGAGTCGCGCTCCGATGCTCCCACACATACTCTTTTACCTGCTGGAACTTCTTTTCCATCTCATCTGCGCATGCCGGGCACAAGGGCGTCCTTCCAATGCAGTTAAACATTCGTCCACAGCTTTTACAAGTTCTCACTTCCATAGTTAAAACCTCCCTGATCATCCCCACCGATACAAATGCAGAGGACATATACCTTTTCGATTCCGGCCAGCATCAAGGTCTTTGCTACCGCGTCCACCGTACTGCCGGTTGTGTAGATATCATCTATAAGCAATACTTTTATTAAGTGTACACTATTTTTTGAAATTTGAAAAGCATTTTTCAGATTGTTTTTTCTTTCAGCGACATTTAATTCCTTTTGCGGCGATGTATTGATCCGGCGCTTTACCAGTCCCCGCTCCATTGGAATGCCGGTGAGTTTTGAAAGCTCCCGTGCGAGAAGTTCCGCCTGATTATAGCCTCGCTTCCGTCTGCGCGCCGGATGAAGCGGAACCGGAATAAGCGCCTGCGGCTGCACATACCGGATCCAGTCCCCCAGCGCTTCATATGCCTCCCTGGCAAAGGTTACCGCAAAGTCCCTGCGATTGCCATATTTCATCCGATACATCCCGCGCGCAACACCCGCATAGACAAAAACCGCCCGCCCCTGCACAAAAAGATGCTTCTTCCTCACACAGTCCGAACAGTATTCCCTGCGCCCACCGCTCCTTCCAAGGGGCTTTCCGCATTTCAGGCAGAAGGGCTGCGCGACACGGCGCACCATTTTTTCACAGGAAGGGCAAATGCGGGCCGCGTCTTCTCCCGTCACACACTGCTCCTGTACCTCCCCGCAAATCGGGCAGGCACCGGGAAATAGCAGCTTTGTCAAAAATTTAATTGTTTTCAATGATCTCCTTTCCGCTCTCTCCTCAAAATTCCGGCGGTAATGAGACCTGTCAAATTGTCTCCAGCAGCCGCTGTTCCAAACCACAAAATCGCTGCTGCTCCTGCACATTATCAACCATCTGCGCGAACACACGTTCATCTCCCACAATCGTCACGCATTTCCGCGCCCGGGTGACTGCCGTATAGAGCAGGTTGCGGTTCATAAGGGGACGCGGGCCGCCCAGCAGCGGGAGCACGACTGCCGGATACTCGCTGCCCTGGGATTTGTGGATGGTGACCGCATAGGCCAGCTCCAGCTCTTCGACCGCCCCAAAAGGATACTCTACCATACGCCCCTCTTCAAACTCTACAGTCAGACTGCTGGCAAAGGAATCTATGATGCGGATAATCCCCATATCGCCGTTAAAAACACCACGCCCCTTTTCAATGGAAATCCCGTAGCGGCTGCGCACCTCCCACTCCAGCTGGTAATTATTTTTTGTCTGCATCACCTTGTCGCCCTCGCGAAAGACACCGTTTGGCCGCTCCTTCTCGGATTTAGACGCATCCGGAGGGTTCAGATAACGCTGCAGTACCTGATTGAGCCGTTCCACGCCCAGCAGCCCTTTCCTCATCGGAGTGAGTACCTGAATGTCCATGGGCGACGCATCGACAAATTTCGGGAGCTTCTGCAAAACGAGCTGCAGGGTTACGTTGATGATCTTATCCGCATCATAGCGCTTCAGAAAAAAGAAATCCATGCTCTGGTTGTCCAGAATAATCTGCTCCCCCCGGTTGATACGATGTGCGTTTACGATGATGTCGCTCTCCTTTGCCTGACGGAAGATCTCGGTAAGCTCTACAACCGGAACCTGCTTTGAGGCAATGATATCCTTCAGCACACGCCCCGGCCCTACACTCGGAAGCTGATTGACATCCCCCACTAAAATCAGCCGTGTACCGGGGTTAACCGCCTTCAAAAGCGAATTCATCAGCGTCAGATCCACCATGGACATTTCATCTATAATGATCGCATCTGCCTCCAGAGGATTGCTCTCATCCCGCCCAAAGCCAATATTTTCCTCCCCGCCAAGCTCCAGCATCCGGTGGATCGTGCGCGCCTCATAGCCGGTTGTCTCGCTCATCCGTTTTGCCGCCCGTCCGGTGGGTGCCGCAAGCATAAAATCGATCCCCTCCAGATCAAAATAATGAATGATCGAATCGATGGTTGTCGTCTTCCCCGTACCCGGCCCGCCCGTGATTACAAGCACACCTTCCTTTGCCGCCGAGGCAACCGCCTGGCGCTGATGCTCCGCCAGCTCCCTCTTCGTAGCCTTTTCTATACGGCAGATGCTTTCGTACACATGATCCTCTGAAACATCCATGGAAATATTCAGGAGTTTAAGCATCCGCGCGACATTTGCTTCCATATTATAATAGGAAGCTGCATACACATGCACCTCCTCACCCTGTCGCTTCATGATTAACCGTCGTTCCATCACGAGATTCATCATATTATGTTCCAGCGGTTCAGCCTCAACCCCCAACAGATCTTCGGCTCTTTGGATGAAAAGCGACTGCGGCAGGTACGTATGCCCTTCGCCCGCTCCCTGCTGCAGACAGTAGAGCAGACCGCTTCGGATGCGAAAGTCGGAGTCTGTGCGTATGCCAACCTTTGATGCAATCTCATCTGCGGTCCGAAAACCGACCCCATCGATATCATCCGCCAGTCGATAGGGATTTTTCTGCAAAATACTATATATTTCCTCGCCGTAAGTGTTATAAATTTTTACCGCCAGCGTCAGCGTAATACCATATTGCTGTAAAAACAGCATCGCTGAACGCAGGGAACGCTTTTCCTCCACCTGAATGCCGATCTCCTGCGCCTTGCGCTCGCTGATACCTTTAATTTCTGCCAGCCGCTCCGGCTCCTTTTCAATCACCGCAAAGGTTTCCTTACCAAAACGACGCACGATACGTGCTGCCAGCGCCGCACCGACACCCTTGACCGCCCCGGAACCAAGGTAGCGCTCGATCGCCGATTCGTCCTCCGGTTCTTTCTCTACAAACCGTGCCGCCTTGAATTGCCTTCCATAACTCGGATGCTCCGTAAACTCACCTTCCAGCTCCACGTTCATGCCGTCCGTTACGCCAAAGAGCATGCCCACACAGGTGGTCGTCGTCTCTCCGCTCACCAATTCGAGAACCGTATAGCCGTTGTCACTGTTTTGAAATATAATGTGGTCTACGTATCCGCTGATGTACTCCAATGTTGTGCTCCTTTGTACCGGTTTTTGTGTATCGCAAAGCCACGCTGATCTGCCTTTCCGTGGTTTTTTTAGTGTAGCACTTTTTGAATTATTATGCAATTTTATGAGGAAAAATATGAGGGTAAGTGGAGAAGGGGCAACTGTTCACCCCGCAATCAGTAACGAAAGGTGTACCTGCACAAAGAAAAAGGGCAGGTTGCTTCACCCTGCCCTTTTGAATGCCGATTTATTTTTCTGTTTCCACTGCCCCGGTTGCTGCGACTGCGGCTGCTTCCGTTGCACCCGCGTCTGTCTGGTCGGATACCTGGGGAATTGAATAGTTCCTGCACATCTGCTCGTAAAGTGTCTGTGTCAGACGTCCGCCGACCTGATCTACGATTTGATTCGAGAGCTTCTCTCCGACGGTGCCCATAAAATAATCCGTCATCTGTGAGAAAGAGGACCCTTCGTCGCTCTTTAAGGACTCCCACACATTTTTCAGAATCTGCTCAACGAAATAAGACTCAAAGTCCTTGATGGCCTGCTTCATCTCCGCCTCAGTGGAGTTCTCATCAATACCGCTCACCTTGCCCTGAACCGCTCCCGCAGACGCCGAGGCTTTTGCACTCTGGGCAGTCTGTGTCAGATAGCTGTTGTACATGCTGTCATTGATCGAAATACTCATAAGCTACCTGCCTCCTATCGTTTCAGCTGATTTGCCTGTCCAAGCATCTCATCCGATGCCTGAATCGCCTTCGAGTTCAGCTCATAAGCGCGCTGCGCGACAATCAAATTCACCATCTCATCTGCAACCTGCACGTTGGATGCCTCGAGATAACCCTTTTTCAATTTACTTTGAACGAGGTTCACACCGCCCGCATTACTCTCGTTGATTGCGTTGCCGGAGGCCACTGTCTCCATAAAATATGTACCCGCAACCTTTTCCAGACCGGCCGGGTTGTTGAACTGCCACAAACCAATCGTCTGATTCAGGCTGGTAAAATTGCCATCCGGCGTCTTGTAGCCGACCTCACCGCTTGCCGTGATCGACACTGTGTTCGTGTCCACATTCGCGGGGATCACAATCGGGTTCCCCTCCTGGTCTAACACATAATAGCCCTCCGCCGTTGCCAGCGTCAAACCATCTGTACCGTTCGTCCAGAAAAAATCACCGTTTCTGGTATAGCAAAGCTCTCCGTCCACGCCTTCCACTGCGAAAAATCCGTCACCCTCGATAAAAAAGGCGGTATTGCTCTCCGAGGCAACCGGTACTCCGCTCTTAAAACTGGATGTCATCGACGACACACGCGTTCCAAGCCCTACCTGCGCAGATATCGGTTTCTGCGCCCCGTTTGCCGTCGTTGTTTTTGTCTGAAGGGTTTGATATAACAGGCTCTTAAATTCCGCCTTTTCGCTGCGGTATCCCGTGGTATTTACATTCGCCAGATTGTTTGCGATCGTATCCACGTTGGTCTGCTGTGCAAGCATACCGGATGCCGCGCTCCACAATGCTCTCATCATATGAGTGTACACTCCTTTTAGCGTCCTTCCCTGGACTTTCTTCCTATCCTTATCTAACTGTCCACCACCTTCACGGCTATCATGCGAAATCCATTTGAGAATTTCTGCTTCATCTCACGCCAAAGTGCTGAATCGCTACTCTTTAAATATCGTCTACTGAAAAAGAAAACTTAACTGCATCGGAAAATTTCTTTCTGTCTGTGCTTAAAACGACTATGTCATTGCATAAATTATACTCTGCCGACATTGTTGACTGCACGATCAATCATGGTATCAACCGTCTGGATGACCTTCTGATTTGACTCATAGGCCCGTGTAATCGTAATCATGTTGACCATCTCCGTCACAACATTGACATTTGATGCCTCAATATAGCCTTGACGGACTCTCGCATCGGAGGCTGTCAGCGTCGCTCCATCCACCGTATCATACAGGTTCTCACCGTATTTTGCCAGATAATTATAGTCCTCAAAGTCAACGACACCGATCTGCCCTATGAGCTGATTATTCTGCCAGATATTACCCGTTTCATCAATTCGGAAAGGCAGATTGGGGTCGATCTGTATAAAGTTTGCCTGACCCGGATCCGTGTTGTCGGCGCCCGCCTGATTCAAAACATAATCACCGTCTTTTGTCACGAGATAACCATTTGTATTCACTGTGAATGCCCCGTCGCGCGTGTACTTCACGGAAGTCTCGCCGTTCTTATTCGTGAAAGAAATCGCAAAAAATCCGTCACCGTCCAATGCCACGTCGTACTGATTGTCCGTAACCTTAAAGCTGCCCTGACCATAATCCGTATAGGTCTCGCCGATCTTAACACCCGGATAAATACCGCCCAGCTTGACCGGAAGTCCCATATCCGTCTGTCCCTTGATCTTTATCGCAAGCTGCTCATCAAAGCTCTGCGATGTTGCGCCTTCCTTTTTATAGCCGTTTGTGTCTGCATTTGCCAGATTATTGGTCATGACATCCATACGGTTCATCTCGTTTACCATACCGGACCATGCGCTGTAAAGTCCTTTTACCATTTTTTACTCCTTTTATCTTTCATACATCAGTCATCGTCGCGTTTTCCGGCCAGAAATTCAACATATTTTCCGGTTCCGATCGCGACGCACGTCATCGGTGCCTCAGCGGTCATCGTATTGATCCCGGTCTTGTCCTCAATCAGCTCCTCGAGGCCGCGCAGAAGGGAGCCGCCTCCAGTAAGCACGATTCCGCGCTCCGCTACATCCGCAACCAATTCCGGCGGCGTCCGCTCCAAAACGTTGTGTATCGCCTCCACAATGCGGTTTGTCGCCTCCCGAAGCGCTTCTTCCGTCTCCTCCGCAGATACCGTAACAGTCTTGGGAAGCCCGGTCACAAGATTTCGTCCGCGCACGTCCATCGTGCCGCCGTCGGGCAGCGGATAACAGGTACCAATCCTTATCTTAATATCCTCGGCGGTGCGCTCGCCGATCAAAAGATTGTGTTTTTTTCGCATATAGCGCACCAATGCCTCATCAAAATCATCACCCGCAATCTTGATGGAGGTAGATACAACGGATCCGCCAAGAGAGATCACCGCGATATCCGCAGTTCCGCCGCCGATATCCACAATCATATTTCCACAAGGTCTTGAGATATCAATGCCGGCTCCGATCGCTGCCGCAATCGGCTCCTCAATAATCTCCACCTCTCTGGCTCCCGCCTGAAAAGTGGCATCCTCCACCGCCTTTTTCTCAACCTCCGTAACACCGCTGGGCACACAGACACTGACGCGCGGCTTGCGGAACGTCTTTTTCCCAATTGCTTTCTGGATAAAATACTGAATCATCTTTTCCGTCACGGTGTAATCCGAGATTACACCCTGCCGCAGCGGACGAACTGCCACAATATTCCCCGGGGTCCGTCCCAGCATCAGACGCGCCTCCTCGCCAATCGCCTTGATCTTATTCGTATCACGATCAAATGCCACCACGGAAGGCTCCTTGAGCACCACGCCTTTTCCTTTAATATAAACGAGAATACTCGCTGTCCCTAAATCAATACCAATATCTGTTCCAACCATAAATGGCTCCCTTCATTACTTCTTTTGCTTATAATGTCTCTCGCAACTGTTCCGTACTTTCACAGTCTATTCCACATCCTAGTTTTCCTCATATAGAAACATTATATACAATATATCCCAATTTTCAAATAGTTTTAGAGATATTTTTTCAGATATTGTCCTGTATAGGAGCTTTCTATGCCGCAAATATTCTCAGGAGTACCTGTCGCGATGACCGTGCCACCGCCGTCGCCCCCCTCGGGACCCATGTCAATGATGTAATCGGCCGTTTTTATCACATCCAGATTGTGCTCGATGACGATGACCGTATTGCCGCCGTCCGAGAGCCGCCGCAAAATCTCCACCAGCTTGTTGACATCCTCGAAGTGCAGCCCCGTCGTCGGCTCATCCAGAATATAAATCGTCTTTCCGGTGCTTCTTCGGCTCAGTTCCGTAGCCAGCTTGATGCGCTGCGCCTCGCCGCCGGAGAGTTCCGTCGAGGGCTGCCCAAGCCGGATGTAGGACAATCCCACATCGTAAAGCGTGCGGATCTTATTGTGGATCGTCGGAACATGCTTGAAAAATTCCATCGCCTCTTCCACCGTCATACTGAGCACGTCATAAATGTTTTTCCCTTTGTAGCGGATATCAAGCGTCTCGCGGTTGTAGCGCCTGCCGCCACACACCTCGCACGGAACGTACACATCCGGCAAAAAGTGCATTTCGATCTTGATGATGCCGTCGCCCGCGCACGCCTCGCACCGTCCCCCTTTGACGTTAAAGCTGAAGCGCCCCTTTTTATAGCCCCTTGCTTTCGCGTCGGGCGTCGCCGCAAACAGATCACGAATCATGTCAAACACACCCGTGTAAGTCGCCGGATTCGAGCGCGGCGTGCGGCCGATGGGCGACTGGTCGATATCAATCACCTTGTCCAGCTGCTCGACGCCCAGAATTTTATCGTGCGCGCCTGCAATCGTTCGCGCGCGGTTCAGCTTCTTTGCCAGCGTCTTATACAAAATCTCGTTTGTGAGCGAGCTTTTTCCAGATCCGGAGACACCGGTCACGCACGTCATCACGCCAAGCGGAAACTTCACGTCGATGTTTTTCAGGTTGTTCTCCCGCGCGCCCTTCACCGTAAGCCACCCGGTCGGACTTCTCCGCTCCTCGGGCACCGGTATTTTCCGTTTTCCGCTTAGGTACGCGCCCGTGATGGAAGCCGGATTTTGCATGATCTCCTCCGCCGTGCCGCAGGCGATGACTTCTCCGCCGTGTTCGCCCGCACCGGGCCCGATATCCACGATGAAATCCGCCTCGCGCATCGTGTCTTCGTCGTGCTCCACAACAATCAGCGTGTTACCTAAATCCCGCAGGTGCTTGAGCGTTCCCAGCAGCTTATCGTTGTCCCTCTGATGCAGACCGATGCTCGGCTCATCCAGAATGTACGCCACACCTACCAGGCCGGAGCCGATCTGCGTGGCCAGCCGGATGCGCTGCGCTTCGCCGCCGGAGAGCGTCCCGGTCGAGCGCGACAGCGACAGATAGTCCAACCCCACGTCCACCAGAAACTGTACGCGCGCGCGTATCTCCTTTAAAATCTGACCTCCGATAAGACGCTGCTGTCTGGTCAGCTCCATGCCGCCGAGGTAGTCATGCAGGCTTTTGATTGACAGGTTCGTGATCTCGTATATATTTTTGTCTGCGATCGTCACCGCGAGCGATTCTTTTTTCAGGCGCTGGCCCTTGCACAGCCTGCAGGGCGTGATGCGCATGAATTCCTCGTACTCCTGTTTCATGACGTCTGAATGCGTCTCCCGGTACCGGCGGTTGACATTCTTGATAAGACCCTCGAAGAGCACGTCGTAAACGCCCTCACCCCGCTGACCCTTGTAGTGTACCTTTACCTCATGGTCTGCGCCGTGAATGAGCATGCCGCGCACGTCTTCCGGCAAATCCTCGTAGGGTGTATCCAACGAAAACCCATAATCCTCAGACAGTGCCTTTAAGATTGCGTAGGTGTAGCTCTTCGGGTCGGTGGACGACTGCCAGCCCATCACCTGAATCGCGCCCGCCGAAAGCGCGAGGGTTCTGTCCGGTATCATCAAATCCTCGTGAAACTCCATCTTATAGCCAAGGCCGAAACACTCTGGACAGGCGCCGAACGGATTGTTAAACGAGAAGCTGCGCGGCTCGATTTCATCAACGCTGATGCCGCAGTCCGGGCAGGCAAAGCTCATCGAAAAATTTAATGGCTCCGCATCCGCAACATCCACGACCATCAGACCCTCCGCCAGCTCCAGCACATTTTCGATGGAATCTGTCAGCCGCTTTTCTATGCCGTCCTTTACGACCAGACGATCGACAATGATCTCAATATTGTGCTTGATGTTTTTGTCCAGCTTGATCTCCTCGGTCAGCTCGTACATGCTGCCGTCCACCTGCGCCCGGACGTAACCGCTGCGCTTCGCCTGCTCAAAAAGCTTGGCATGCGTACCCTTTCGCCCGCGCACGACCGGGGCGAGCAACTGAATTTTTGTGCGCTCCGGCAGCTCCATGATCTGATCGACCATCTGATCGACACTCTGCCTTTTGATCTCTCGCCCGCATTTGGGACAGTGCGGAATGCCGATCCGCGCATACAAGAGACGAAAATAGTCGTATATTTCCGTCACTGTGCCGACCGTAGAGCGTGGATTGCGGTTTGTCGACTTCTGGTCGATCGAGATCGCCGGAGAGAGTCCGTCGATTTTTTCCACGTTCGGCTTTTCCATCTGACCCAAAAACATACGCGCATAGGATGAGAGCGACTCCATGTAGCGACGCTGTCCCTCCGCGTAGATGGTGTCGAACGCAAGCGACGATTTGCCGGAGCCGCTTAAACCTGTCAGCACGACAAACTCGTCACGCGGAATATCCAGATCAATGTTTTTGAGGTTGTGCTCGCACGCACCCTTAATTTTGATGTATTTTCTCTCTTTCATGTATATTTCTCGTAGCATCCGCGCTGCACATCATCACCCGCATGGGCGGGGCAGGTCGGACGGCTGCCTTTCTACTATATTATTATCGTATGGTTTTCCACATTTGTTAGCGTTTTGCACCCGGAAATTTCTGGCAGGATACGCCAGCCCCGCAGATCTTTCTTGTGCATGGTGCCTGTGCCGCGGTCTCAAAAATTCAGCCTGCTATGCCTGCACGCCCCACGTCAGGCCAGTGCCCGGTCATTCCCGTCGGTGTCCTCCATCATCTTCCGAAGCTCAATCATCTGGTCACGCAGCGTCGCTGCCATCTCGAAGTTCAGCTCGGATGCCGCCGCCTTCATCTTTTTTTCCACTTCTTTGATAAGCTTCTCCAGCTCGCCGCGGTTCATGGACTCCGGAGACTTGGAGAAATTCAACTCCTCCTGCGCCACCTTTTTTGAGATCGCGATGAGGTCGCGCACCGATTTTTGGATCGTGGTAGGCGTGATGCCGTGCTCCTCATTATACGCCTGCTGGATAGCACGGCGGCGGTTCGTCTCGTCGATCGCCACGCGCATGGAATCCGTGACGGTATCCGCATACATGATCACATGCCCCTCGCTGTTTCGCGCGGCGCGCCCCACCGTCTGGATCAGCGACGTCTCCGAACGCAGGAAGCCCTCCTTGTCCGCATCTAAAATCGCCACCAGCGTAATCTCCGGGATATCCAGGCCCTCCCGCAGAAGGTTGATGCCCACCAGAACGTCAAACACATCCAGCCTCAGATCCCGGATGATTTCCGCCCGCTCCAGCGTATCGATATCCGAATGCAAGTATTTCACCCGTATCCCCACCTCTTTCATGTAGTCCGTCAAGTCCTCCGCCATACGCTTCGTCAACGTCGTGATCAGCACCTTGTTCCCGTTTTTCGTCTCTTTATTTACCTCTCCGATCAGATCATCGATCTGTCCTTCCACCGGGCGCACATCAATCTCGGGGTCCAGCAGTCCCGTCGGACGGATAATCTGTTCCGCGCGTTTTAACTCATGGTTCGCCTCATACTCTCCCGGCGTTGCGGACACAAAAAGCATCTGGTCAATCTTCTGCTCGAACTCCTCAAAATTCAGCGGGCGGTTGTCAAGCGCCGAGGGCAGGCGGAAGCCGTACTCCACCAGCGTTGTCTTTCTCGAGCGGTCGCCTGCGTACATGCCGCGCACCTGCGGCAGCGTAATATGCGACTCGTCAATAATAATCAGATAATCGTCAAAATAGTTCATGAGCGTGACAGGTGTCGCCCCCGCCTCCGTGCCCGCCAGATGCCTCGAATAATTCTCGATACCGCTGCAAAACCCGGTCTCCCGCAACATTTCAATATCGAAATTTGTTCGCTCCGCGATGCGCTGCGCCTCAATGAGCTTGTCCTCGCCCTTAAAATAGCGCACCCGCTCCTCCAGCTCCTTCTCGATATTGACGCACGCAGTCTTTATTTTTTCCTGCGGCATGACATAGTGGGAGGCCGGAAAGATCGCTACATGCTCCAGACTCGCTTTAATCTCCCCGGTCAGTACGTCGATCTCCGTGATCCGGTCGATCTCGTCGCCGAAAAACTCCACGCGGATCGCCCGCTCGCTGCTGTTTGCCGGAAAAATCTCCACCACATCGCCGTGCGCCCGGAACGTCCCACGGTGGAAATCCATCTCGTTTCTCGTATACTGGATGTCAACCAGCCCCCGCAGCACATCATCCCGGTCGATCTCCATACCCGGCCGCAGCGATACCATCATCGCAAACAGGTCATCCGGACTCCCCAGACCGTAAATGCATGACACACTGGAGACGACGATCACGTCCTTTCGCTCGATGAGCGACGCCGTAGCCGACAGCCGCAGCTTATCAATCTCCTCATTGATCGCAGAATCCTTTGCGATGTAGGTGTCCGACGAGGGGACATAGGCTTCGGGCTGGTAGTAGTCGTAATAGGACACAAAATACTCTACTGCATTCTCCGGGAACATCTCCTTGAATTCTCCGTAAAGCTGCGCCGCAAGCGTCT
>CASCGD010000036.1 GCA_949132985.1 uncultured Lachnospiraceae bacterium | reverse complement strand
AGAGCAGTGCCGCCTGTGATGTGGTGTGGTGGTTTTGCGAGAGCAGTGCCGCCCGTGATGTGGTGTGGTGGTTTTGCGAGAGCAGTGCCGCCCGCGATGTGGAGTGGTGGTTTCGGGTGGGCAGCATTTACGCTGTGCCTGATGATTTTGTGAGAGCAGTGCCGCCTGTGATGTGGTGTGGTGGTTTTGCGAGAGCAGTGCCGCCCGCGATGTGGTGTGGTGATTTTCAGCGGGCAGCGCCATCTGCGATGTGCCGGGACGTACGCGCACCCGTCTCGCTCCGGGGGTCTGGCGGGACGCCCGCACACCCGCCACGCTCCGGGGGTCTGGCGGGACGTACGCGCACCCGTCTTGCTCCGGGGGTCTGGCGGGACGTACGCGCACCCGCCTCACTCCGCAGGCCCGTCGCGCCGCCCGCGTTTCGCTTTGCTCAGGCCGCGTGTCATGTGGCTGCCGCCTTCTAAAAACCGCGCGCGCTTGACGGAATCCTCGCCGTAGCGGCCGCGGATATTGTCGATGGCGGCGTTGAGCTTCGAGAGCTTTTCCGGGTCGGGCGATGCAGCTTTGGTGGGAAAAAGCTCCATTTGGCTGCAGGCTCCGTCAGTGATCTTTCCGGTGGAGACGCCCAGCAGCCGGATGGGGGTCTGATCCCAGAGCTGACCGAACAGTCGGCACGCTTGTTCGTAGATGATTTCGGTTACATTGGTAGCATTTTCCAGGGCGGCCTGATGGGAGGTGGTGCGAAAGTCGCAGTCCCTGATCGTGACGGTGACGCTTCGGATGTATACCTTGTCGGCCCGCAGTCTGGCACCTACTGTCTCACACAATGACAGCAGGATTTTTTTTGCGCCTGCGCTGTCCGTGACATCGGCGCGCAGCGTCACGGAATTACCGTAGCTTTTGGCGGCATCGCTTTCCTCGCGGACGGGGGAAGGGTCAATGCCGTTGGCAAATTCCCACATGGTTATACCCTGTTTGCCGAAGTGGAGCTGCAGCAGACCGCGGTCCATCGCCGCGATATCGCCGATGGTGCGGATGCCGAGACCGGCCAGCTTTTTTGCAGAGGAACGTCCGATTAAAAACAGCTCTCTGGCGGGAAGCGGCCACATTTTTTCTCTGATTTCATCCGGGAACAGGGTGTGTACCCTGTCCGGCTTTTCAAAATCCGACGCCATCTTTGCAAGCAGCTTGCAGTCGGAAATTCCAATATTCACAGTAAAATGAAGCTCATCACGGATGCGGTCTTTGAGCCGGTGTGCAAATGCAGCCGGGTCGCCGTAAATGCACCGGGTGCCGCTCATATCGCAATACGCCTCGTCGATGCTGGCCTGCTCCACAACCGGCGCGGCTTCCTTTAAAATGCGGATGAATGCGCGGGAATTTTGCACATATTCCTCAAAACGAGGCTGCACGATGACAAGCTGCGGGCATTTTTCAAGCGCATGCGCCAGCGGCTCGCCGGTGGTGACACCGTATTTTTTTGCGGGTGAGGATTTTGCGAGTACGATGCCGTGGCGGGTTTTCGGGTCGCCGCCCACCGCCGCAGGAATTTCCCGCAGATCCCGGTCAAGGTGAAGCGATTCTAATTCATATTTTGCCTGCCAGCTCAAGAAGGCAGAGTTTACGTCTATGTGAAAGATGATTCGTTCCATATAATACTCCAGGCTGCGCCGTTGCCGGGCAGATATTTCTGGCAAAGGCCGCTGCAGCGTTTCGCAGCTTTTCGGTACCGGGTGTCTGATCCTGCCCGGCGGCTTTTGCAGTTTCATGCTACAGTAAAAATATAACATAATATGTTTCATCCGGGTATAAAAAAATAAAATCAGCGTACGCTAATTCTCAAGTCAAATGCTCCGGCAAGCTGACGGGGCATCAAAATTACAGATAAGGAAGGGCAGGCATGTTGGAACAATTACAGCAGAAGGGACGGGCAAGCGTGGAGCCTGCGCTGCCGGTTTACATCAACAGTACGGGTACAGTGGTTGGAAAAATGGAGGGTGAGGGGCCTCTGGCAGCCCATTTTGATATGATATGTGATACGGATAAATTTGGCGAGGAGACCTGGGAGGCATCGGAGAGCCGGATGCAGAAGGAGGCAGTGGCGCTGGCGCTGGGCAAGGCGAACGTAAAGGCGAAGGATATCCGCTATGTGTTTGCAGGAGATCTGCTGGGGCAGAACATAGCGACGTCCTTTGGACTGATGGATTACGAGATTCCGCTTTTTGGACTTTATGGCGCCTGCTCGACACTTGGGGAAGGTATGTCGCTGGCGGGGATGTGCCTTGCGGGGGGATTTGCAAAGCGGGTACTGGTGGTGACATCCAGCCATTTTGCCAGCGCGGAGAAAAATTTTCGTTTTCCGGTGGAATATGCGAACCAGCGTCCGCTGTCTGCAACGTGGACGGTGACGGGCAGCGGAGCCTATGTCTTAAGCACCGAGAAGTCCCCCGTTCGGATTGCAGGGTTTACAGTCGGAAAAATCATGGATTACGGTGTGCGCGACGCACAGAATATGGGTGCGGCAATGGCACCTGCCGCTATGGATCTGATCAGAGTCCATTTAAAGGACTTCGGGCGCAAGCCAACAGACTATGACAAGATTGTTACCGGAGATCTTGGAAGCATCGGGCAGGAAATTCTCATCAAGCTTTTGAAGGATGAAAACATTGATATCAGCGGTGTGCATGAGGACTGCGGAATGAAAATTTTTGACAGTGAGCAGCAGGGCACGCAGGCGGGCGGAAGCGGCTGCGGCTGTTCGGCGGTAACGCTGGCGGCGCATTATATGCCGAAGCTGGTAAACGGTGAGTATCGTCGGATTCTTTTTATCCCGACAGGGGCACTGCTCTCACAGGTGAGCTTCAATGAAGGACAGAACGTGCCGGGCATCGCCCACGGTATCATTCTGGAGCATGTGGAGTAGAAGGAAGGCGAACGGGCGCGACATTGATGAAGGAGAAAGGCAAATATGGATTATGTAATTGCATTTGCAGTGGGCGGCGCAATCTGTGCGCTGACACAAATTTTAATGGAAAAGACAAAGCTTCTTCCGGGGCGTATTATGGTGCTTCTGGTGTGCAGCGGGTGCGTGCTGGGAGCGGTTGGTCTGTACGAGCCGTTTGTGGAGTGGGCAGGCGCGGGTGCGTCGGTGCCGCTTTTAGGCTTCGGAAATGTGCTGTGGAAGGGCATGAAGGAGGCCGTCGGGACGGACGGTTTTATCGGCCTGTTCATGGGCGGCTTTACGGCGTGTGCCGTGGGTGTGAGTGCGGCACTCATCTTTGCGTATCTGGCGGCATGGATTTTTAAGCCGAAAATGCGGAAGTAGGGGAACCTGAGAGCGGCGATATAAAATATAAAAAAGTCGGCTGCTACGTATATTTTTTCAAAAAAAGGAAACAGTATGTAAGTAGAAAGAACGCTTCACGACTTTCTATGTGTCTTGAACAAAAATGAGTAAAAAAGGAGAACATTATGAAAGCAAGATCATTATTTTTAAGAAAAGTATTGGTGTGTGCGGTATTGACACTGACCTTCTGTTCGGCGACTGCCTGCGGCACCGACAGCAACAAGAATAATAATACAGAGAACAACGGCGTGACTGATCCCGGAACAAACGGAGATAACGATACAGACGGGACAGATAATACAGGCACTGGAACGGACGGGACCGGGACAGATAATACAGGCACCGGAACGGACGGGACCGGAACAAATGGAACCGGGACAGATGGCACAGGTACCGGATCAAACGGAGCGACCGGGGCTGACGGCGTGGTGGACGACGTGATTGACGATGTGGAGGACGCAGGCGATGACGTGATGGACGCAGTTGACGGCGAGGATGATGAGAAGGACGACAAGAAGGACGACAAGAAGGACGGCGCAGCGAAGTAAACAGCGGGAAGTGAATCTTGAATATCAAAAAGACTGGTTGAAATTTGTAAGGATTTTTAACCAGTCCTTTTGTTGTTTATGAAAAGACGAATGAAGGATTTTTAAGCAGTCTTTACTTCTTCATACCGAAAAAAACATACCGGCTAAAAAAGGTCGTTTTTCACGCCCCAAAACTATTGCATCTTTTATCGCAAGTTGGTAAAATATGGTTAATAATAGAAGGCTTTATATAGCATGAACGAGAGCGGCAAAGGAGGGCGGTATATGGATACGATGAGTGTTCGGATACAAAGAGACCGCATTCAAAACGAGACAGAAAAAAATCAGCAGTTTTTGGTTGCGGGAGCAAAGCGTCAGGAGGAAGCGGACAAAAGGGCGTTGGAAAACGGGATGATCCGGAATGTGGAGCAGAACCAGAAGAAAAATCCTGATTTTCTGGCGGAGCGGCAGACTTCAGATCGAAGGGAAGAGCTTCGCATCAAGTCGCGGGCGATGCAGGAGGCGGAGCGCAAGGAGCAGCAGCTTGCCCGTGCGGATTATGAGCGCAGTCAGGGACTGGAGCGTTCCAATCAGCTGAATCTGCGGGCGGCGGATGTGCAGATGGAGCGTGAGCAGGTGCGCGGCATGGCGGAAAATGAGATTTCCACGGAGAAGCGCGAGACCCTGCAGGCGGATATAGACCGGCGCATGAGTGAGATCAGCGAGGAGCGCCGCAATGCGGCACGTATCAATGAGGCGAATACGGCGCAGGTGCGAGAGGAGCGCAGAAAGCTTTGGGAGCCGCCGACTGCACAGCAGAAGATCGACCGGGCGATGGAGGAGAGCGAGAAGAAGGAGCGTGTGCAGCAGGCAGCCCGCAGCAAGGAAGCACAGCAGGTAAACCGGCAGCAGCGCATGAAGGAGCAGGTGACGCACATGGTTGAGAATATGCGCATTGCTTCGGATGACGCGAAGGGCATTCAGTACAGCAGTACGATGTGAGTTACTTTTCATGACGCAGGAGCGCGCACTGGCTGCGCGTTCCGTGAGGATATGTTTCAGGAATGAGGGGCGGTTTTTGCGCAGCAAAACAAAGACAATTTGCGGAAGCAGCGTGATGATTGGACGGAGATGATTGAGCATATCATCAATCATGAGATGGAGAGCGCAAAAAAGAAGGCGCAGAAGGTTCTGAACAGGAGCAACGAGAGCCTTCCGGATTAAAAATTTCCAGCTGTGCGGTTTCTGATTCGACAGGTCATTTTTATTGCAATACATTGCATGAAAATGATCTGTCGAATCGCAGCCGCACAGCCGGAAAAATTTTATATGATACAGTGCGAAAGGTGCGGTGCGAAAAAGGCATGGCACCTTTTTTATGCAAGCGAGCGCCAAAAGGAATTCTGTCAGCAAAAGGTGACGGGTGTCTGTCACAATGATGCTTTCCAGATGTAATAAAAAATGTATATAAATATTTATATATATTTTTATATAAATATTTATATGAAGAATCGGTAAAAAATTAATGAAAAACTTATTTTGGAGGTAAAACAGGAAAAACTATGTGCATTTTTACTAAAAATCAATAAAAACAAATGTGTAATCCGTCGAAATTCATTTTTTATATAAAAAATTATTGAAAAATTTATATATACATTTATAATATATAAGTACAAGCAAGCAGTCAGTTGACTGCACAATATTTTTCAAATATCAAAGGAGGACTACGTATTATGAAAAAGAAAATTTTAGCAGCTTGTTTAAGCGCAGCTATGGTTGCGGCCATGTTAGTTGGCTGCGGCAGCAAGCCCGCGGAGGACCCTGCGCAGGATGAGACTCCTACAGAGGATCAGGCCGAAGAACCCGGAGGGGATGAGGCAGAGGAACCCACAGAGGATGAGACAGAAGAGCCTACAGAAGATGATACGGCAAGCGGCGAGCTGCTTCCGGGCGGTGGCAGCAACATTCTTTACTGCATCACACCTTCTACCTCAAACGTTTACTTCAAGACCGTACAGGATATCGCTACCGAGAAGGGAACCGAGCTTGGCTACGAAGTAAAGTGTTTCTCACATGATGATGACGCAGCAACTCAGCTGGAGATGTTTGAGGCAGCCATCGCAGACAAGGCAGCAGCTATCATCTGTGACAATGCCGGTGCAGACGCTTCCATCGAGGCGATCCAGAAGGCATATGATGCCGGAATCCCTACGTTCTTAGTAGACCGTGAGATCAACCAGGCCGGCCTTGCAGTTGCACAGCTCGTAGCTGATAATGCGCAGGGCGCAGCAGCGATCGCAGAAGCATGGGTAGAGGCTATGGATTACAAGGGACAGTACGCAGAGCTTCTTGGACTTGAGTCCGATACAAACTGCCAGGTACGTTCCGAGAACTTCCACTCCGTAATCGACGAGTATCCGGACATGGAAATGGTAGCACAGCAGTCCGCAAACTGGGATCAGACAGAAGGCTATGAGAAGACAGAGGCGATTCTTCAGTCCAACCCTGATATCACAGGTATCATCTGCGGTAACGACACCATGGCATGCGGCGCAGTTCAGGCTTGTATCGATGCAGGACGCGACGACATCAAGATCATCGGTGTTGACGGTTCCGATGATGCAGCAAAATACATCAAGGACGGCCAAATGGTCGGTACAGCACTTCAGCAGATCGCGCTCATCACACAGATGGCAGTTGAGCAGGCGGACGCTTACTTAAACGGCACGGCTCCCGAGGAGGAGAAGCAGTTAGTTCCCTGTGTGGCGATCACAGCTGACAATGTAGATAAATTATCTTCATTTGTATACACAGAGTAATCAGGAATTGTAATTGTTATGAAATTGCGCGGGCAGGGAATTTTCCCTGCCCGATTTAAAAAAAGAAGGCAAAATGCTTTCCAAAAATAGGAGAAGGGATATGAAGAAAAAACTGGTTCTTATCATCACAGCATGTATGATGGCAATGAGCATGACGGCGTGCGGTATTGTTACAGTAGTCCCGATTGGTCAGGAAGGTTCCTTTACGGGGCAGGAGGCATTCGATTCCAGTGCGCAGTCCAGCGACGACTGGACAGCCGTGGTAGATGAGATTAAAGGGAATGCGGCGGATGCGGCCGGGACGCTCGGAGGAGATCTCGGAGACGGTACGGCGGTGAGCGGTACGGCAAAAATTGTTGAATTTAATACGGATACACCAAAATATTATTTGCTGGTGGAAGTGGACGGTTTTGACGGGGAAGTCCAGATTCAGGCGGGCGGCGTATATTCAGGTACGGCCCTCAGAGACACACAGACATTAAGAGTATTTCAGGATTTTACAAATCAGACCGAGTGGTCACAGTATGCAAAGGCACTAAATCAGGAGGTAGACGCGCAGGTGGTAGCTCCGCTCTCCATTGATGAGAGTGTGGCGGGCAAGACGGTTACCTTTACGGGAGTAGCGGCGTCCGGCGGCGGAAAGATCGTGATTACGCCGGTAGAAATGACAATCGAATAAAAGGAGGAGCATTATGTTTGACAATCCAAATGTTGTTCTCCACTGTGAAAAAATAGATAAAATTTATCCCGGTACAAAAGCCTTGGACAGCGTATCCTTCGATCTTCTCAAGGGAAAGGTAAACGTTTTGATCGGTGAAAACGGCGCCGGAAAGTCCACCCTGATGAAAATGATCGCGGGCATTGAGCAGCCTTCCAACGGGAAAATGTACATGGGCGGTGAGGAAGTTTATTTTAAGGATACGACGGCTGCCAGAGAAAAGGGAATCGGTATCATCCATCAGGAGCTGAGTCTTTTCCCGAATCTGACGGTATACCAGAATATCTTTATGAACCATGAGCATAAAAAGGGTCTGTTTCTTGATGACAAGGCGCACATGGAGGGCGCAAGGAAGATTTTAAAGCGTCTGGAGCACGAGATCGATCCCGACACGCTGGTGGGAGATTTGAGGGTCGGCCAGCAGCAGATGGTGGAGATTGCGCGAAACCTCATTCAGGACGACTTAAAGGTGCTCATCATGGATGAGCCGACTTCATCACTCTCGGCTGCTGAGGTAAAGGTTCTTTTCAAGATCATGCGCGAGCTGATGGACGACGGCATTTCCATCGTATACATCTCGCACCGCCTGGAGGAGATCATGGAGATCGGGGATCATGTAACGATCCTGCGGGACGGAAAATATGTGGCGGACGCGGATGTAAAGGATATCGAGCTGAGCTGGATCGTGGAGAACATGGTCGGCAAAAATACGCAGTACCATCGGTTTGAGCGGACGATTGATCTGGACAAGGCGGAAAAGATTCTGGAGATCAAGAACCTGTCCCTTCCGAAAAAGGGCGGCGGGTATCTGCTTGATAAAGTGAATATGTATTTGAAAAAGGGCGAGGTGCTGGGCGTTTACGGTCTTTTGGGAGCCGGGCGCAGCGAGCTGTTCGAGTGCCTGATGGGCATGCACCCGGAGCACACGGGCGAGGTGGTCTACAAGGGCGGCAAGCTTTCGATCAAGAGCATTTCCGATCAGATCAAAAACGGATTTGCGATCGTGCCGGAGGATAGGCAGATGCAGGGTCTGATCCAGACGCTGGACATCTGCAAGAACACGTCGATTGCCTCCATGAAAAACTATGTGAAGGGCATTTTCCTGGACAACAAGGAAGAGGAAAAGGCGGTAGACGAGCAGATTAAGGATATACATATTAAGGTGGCGGACAAAAAGCTTCCGATCCTGTCTCTGTCAGGAGGAAACCAGCAGAAGGTGGTCATCGGAAAGGGTATTCTGACCCATCCGACCGTGCTTCTTTTGGATGAGCCGTCAAGGGGAATTGATATCGGTGCAAAGACAGAGGTGTTTGAGATTATCCATGATTATGCGGAGCGCGGCCTCTCGATTATCGTCATCTCCTCTGAGTTAAAGGAGATCATGGCGATCGCGGACCGGATCTATGTGCTGTCAAACGGCAAATGCACCGGGGAATTGCAGGCGGATGAAATCAGTGAGGATGCACTGGTACGGGCGTCCTATGCCGGACTTGGCACCGGCGCACAAGCATAATATGGGGAGGAGCAGATTATGAACACAAAGAAAACGAATTCGAATCAGATGCTGATGACCCTCTTAAAGGGGCGTACATTCATCGTTCTGATCATTTTGGTTATATTTTTCAGCGTTGTAAAGGATAACTTTTTAGACCCGTCTACACTGACGATGGTTGCAAAGCATGTGGCGCTCTACGGTATTCTCGCGCTCGGCATGACCTTTGTCATTATCACCGGCGGTATCGATCTGTCTGTCGGCTCGGTGGTGGGCCTGGTGGGAATGCTGGCCGGCGGCCTCATTCAGGAAGGACTGACCTTGAGCTTTGCGGGCGTGACACTCTATTTCAGCGTGCCGATGATCGTGATCATGATGCTGGTGGTGGGCGCCGTGATCGGATGGGTCAACGGTCTGATCATCACGAAGCTGAATGTGGCGCCGTTTATCGCTACTCTTGGTACGATGTACATCTGCCGTGGTTTCGCAAACTTACGCTCCGGCGGTGCGACCTTCCCCGATATCGCAGGATATGAGGGACTGGGAAATACAGGATTTAAAGTTCTCGGAAGCAATATCGCAAACATCCCCGCGGGTGTGTATGTCTTTGCGGTGCTGGCGATCATCTCGGTTGTTCTCTTAAAGAAGATGCCTTTCGGATGGTATGTGCTTGGCGTGGGCGGCAACGAGAAGTCCGCACGTCTCTCCGGTATCAAGGCGGACCGTGTCAAGATCATCGTGTATATGATTTCCGGTTTCTGTGCGGCATGGGTTGGTATGATCAATACGGCACAGCTTTCTGCAGCGCACCCCGCATCCGGTGACGGCTGGGAAATGAACGCCATCGCGGCGACGGTCCTCGGCGGAACAAGTATGGCGGGAGGATCCGGTACAATTCTCGGAACGGTTGTGGGCGCATTCGTTATCGGCGTGATCAACGACGGTATGACGATGTGCGGCGTATCCGAGTTCTGGCAGAAGGTTATCCGCGGACTGGTTATTATCCTTGCGGTTGTCATCGACCAGACACAGCGTAATCTGCAGGCAAAGATGGCGCTCCAGGCACGCAACGAGAATAAATAGGAGCAAGGCAACATACGGAGCATTTTCTGGAAGCCTTGCGATAACATGCCCGTGAGCTTTGCGAGTGGATGTTACTTTAAGCAGAGACGAGCGGGCACTACATTGAAAACAGGAGAAGGGCAATGAAAAAAAGCGGTATTATCAATGCGCAGTTAATCGGGCTGATCGCTGCGCTTGGACACAAGGATACGTTTATGGTAGGCGATGCGGGCATGCCGATCCCGAAGGGTGTGCCGATCGTTGATCTGGCTCTGTGCGGCGGCGTACCTACCTTCCGGCAGACGATGGATGCGATTTTAGCGGAGACGGAGATCGAGGGCTACACCATCGCGGAGGAGATCGACGGGAAAAATCCGGAGCTTCTTGCGTATATCCATGAGAAGCTTTCCGATGCCGGGGAGGAAAAGCTTCCCCATACGGAGTTGAAAAAGATGTCTGCGGGCTGTAAATTCGCAGTGCGCACAGGAGAGTTTACCCCGTATCCGAATATTATTTTGAGAGCCGGCGTGGCGTTTCCGGCTTAGGAGAAGAGGAAATACCAAGCGGGTATACCTATATGTCAAAAGCTGGCAGGAAGAGGAAATACCCGGTGGGAGATACCTTAATTAAGGAGGACGAATATGGCACATATCAAGATCGGTTATGCACCGACAAGAAGAAGTATTTTCAGTGCACCGGACGCGATCAAGTACAGAGGAATTATCGCGGACAAATTAAAGGAGCTTGGCGTTGATTTTGTGGATATCACAGATATCAACTCCGAGGGGCTGCTTTACGACGATGACGACAGGATTAAAATTGCCGAGAAATTTAAGGCGGAGAAGGTGGACGGACTCTTTTTGCCTCATGCAAATTTCGGCACGGAGTTTGAGTGCGCAAGGCTGGCAAAGGATCTGGGCGTTCCGGTTCTCCTGTGGGGACCGCTGGACGAGCGCCCCGAGCCGGACGGCGTGCGCCTGCGCGATACCCAGTGCGGTTTGTTTGCAACCGGAAAGGTGCTGCGAAGATTCCATGTACCCTTCACCTATATGACGAACTGTCGTGTGGACGATCCGGTGTTTGCGCGTGGACTGCGCGACTTTATGGCGGTGTGTAACGTGGTGAAGACCTTTAAAAATATCCGTATTTTACAGATTTCCACAAGACCCTTCGAGTTCTGGTCTACGATGTGCAACGAGGGCGAGCTTTTGGAGAAATTCAATATCCAGCTTGCGCCGATCCCGATGCCCGAGCTGACCGACGAGATGAAGAAGGCGAAGGAAGAGGGAACAGAGGTTGCGAAGGTCATCGCGTACTGCCGTGAGAACATGGAGATTAAGGTGAAGGACGAGGAGCTTGAGAATGTGGCTGCCCTTAAGGTGGCTATGAGCAATCTCGTGAAGAAATACGGCTGTAAGGCGGCTGCTATCCAGTGCTGGAATCAGCTCCAGAGCGAGATCGGCATCATGCCCTGTGCGGCAAATTCCCTGCTGAACGAGGAAGGCATTCCGGTGGTGTGCGAGACGGATATTCACGGTGCGATCACGGCGCTTTTAGTGGAAGCGGCGGCTTTGGACGATACGAGAAGCTTTTTCGCGGACTGGACGATCCGCCATCCCGACATTGCAAACGGCGAGCTGCTGCAGCACTGCGGACCGTGGCCGATCTCCTGTGCGGGGGAGAAGCCGCAGCTCACTTATCCGCTGGCATTTGACCATCCGGGTGCAATCACGGCGGAGGCAAAGCACGGCGATGTGACGCTGGCGCGTTTTGACGGTGACGACGGCGAGTATTCACTGCTTCTCGGAAACGCGAAGGGCGTGGACGGCCCGAAGGGCATGGGCACCTACCTGTGGGTAGAGGTGGACAACATCAAACGCCTGGAGGCGAAGATTGTGGAAGGTCCCTACATCCATCACTGTGTCGGCATCCACAAGGATGTCGTACCGGTATTGTACGAGTCATGCAAATATATTGGAGTGAAGCCCGACCTCTATGACCCGATTGAGGAGGATGTAAAGGCATATCTGCGCGGCGAGTGAGCCGATGGCGGCAGTTCGCCCATCGATGGCAGGGCGGTCGAATCATGACCGCATGAACGGCATGGGCGGAACTGAAACAAACAACTTGATGACGGGTGCGCGGTCATGCCGCGCGCCCTCAGGAAAGGAAAAAACATGGTAGATTTAAAGGCAATGTCTTACGACCTTAGAAAAAACGTCGTGGACATGATTATTGAGGGGAAAGGCGGGCATATCGGCGGCGATATGAGTGTGATGGAAATATTGGTCGCGCTCTATTTTGACGCGATGAACGTCGGACCCGAAAACCAGGATGATCCGGGCAGAGACCGCTTTGTCATGAGCAAGGGGCACTGTGTGGAGGCGCTCTATGCGGTGCTGGCCGCGAAGGGATTCTTCTCCATTGAGGAGGTTATCGCAAATTTCAGCAAATTCGGCTCTAAATATATCGGACATCCGAACAACAAGCTGCCGGGCATTGAGATGAACTCCGGCTCCTTAGGGCACGGTCTTCCGGTTGCTGTGGGCATGGCGCTGGCGGGCAAAATGGATGCGAAGGATTACCGTGTGTACACGGTTATGGGCGACGGCGAGCTGGCTGAGGGCAGCGTCTGGGAGGGCGCGATGGCGGCATCCCACTACAAGCTTGACAATCTCTGCGCGGTGGTTGACCGCAACCGTCTGCAGATTTCCGGAAACACGGAGGATGTGATGGCACACGACGATCTCCACGAGCGGTTTAAGAGCTTCGGCTGGAACGTGATCGACGTGGACGACGGAAACGATGTGGATCAGTTGATTGCCGCCTTTGCGGAGGCGAAGACGGTGAAGGGGAAACCGACCGTAGTGATTGCAAACACGCGGAAAGGCTGCGGCTCCTCCGTGATGGAGAACAAGGCTGCATGGCATCACAAGGTGCCCACGGCTGAGGAATACGAACAGATCGTGAAGGATTTTGCTGACAGAAAGGGGGCATTGTCATGAATAAGATTCCGAATCGCCAGGCAATCTGTGAGGTTTTGATGGAAAAGGTGAAGACGGATCATGATATCGTCGTGCTGTGCTCCGATTCCAGAGGCAGCGCCTCTTTGGCACCCTTTGCAAAGGAATATCCCGATCATTTTATTGAGACCGGTATCGCGGAGCAGAATCTGGTGGGTATTTCCGCCGGTCTGGCAAAGTGCGGGAAGAAGCCGTTTGCGGCAAGCCCCGCATGCTTCTTAAGTACCCGCAGCTACGAACAGTGCAAGGTTGACGTTGCCTACTCCAACACAAATGTGACGCTCATCGGAATCAGCGGCGGCGTCAGCTATGGAGCGCTGGGCATGAGTCATCACTCCGCGCAGGATATCGCGGCAATGTGCGCGATTCCCAACATGCGCGTGTATCTTCCCAGCGATCGGTTCCAGACAGCAAAGCTGATCGAGGCGCTTTTGCAGGACGAGAAGCCGGCATATGTGCGCGTTGGCAGAAATCCTGTGGAGGATATTTATACGGAAGAGAGCTGTCCCTTTGAGATGGATAAGGCGACGGTGCTTCGCGAAGGAGATGACGTAGCGCTCATCGCCTGCGGCGAGATGGTGCGTCCCGCTTACGAGGCGGCAGCGCTTTTGGAGGAAAAGGGTATTCGTGCGACAGTGCTTGACATGTACTGTGTGAAGCCGTTGGATAAAGATGCAGTCGTTGAGGCGGCAGGCCGCGTGAAAGCAGTTGTGACCGTGGAGGAGCATGCGCCTTACGGCGGACTTGGCGGGATGGTGAGCCAGGTTGTGGGTGCAAACTGTCCGAAAAAGGTTGTAAATCTTGCACTGCCGGATGCGCCGGTGATTACGGGAACGTCCAAAGAGGTATTCGATTATTACGGATTGAATGCGCAGGGCATTGCGAAGGCGGCTGAGGATGCCTTAAAGTAAGTGACTCGTTATCGTGTGCTATAGATGGCTGACAGGATTTTAACGGATTGTGATTTGCGGGTCCGCCTGTTTAAACATTGCTGTCAATAAAGCTTTGGGGTGGACTGCAGCTTATGGCATGACTTGTGTTTTGGCTCATTTGTATCAGGTGTTTTGGAGTAAATTCCTGTGCAGTACGGCAAAATTTTGATTCCGGTTTTTCAGGGACAGGGTTACTTTTCACGGGTCAGGAATGTGCATTTTCTGCGCATTCCGTGAGAATATGATTCAGGTGTGAGGGGCGATTTTCGCGAAGCAAAATTTGCATATCGCCCCGAATCGTTACTATGAGCGGCTTTCGGGCCGTGAATAGCAACGGGAGAGGGGAATATGTATGGGTAAATATGTGCTTGGAATTGATCAGAGTACCCAGGGCACGAAGGCGCTTTTGTTTGATGAGGAGGGGAAGCTTCTTTGCAGGAGCGACCTTTCTCATAAACAAATTGTGGACAGCCGCGGCTGGGTGGAGCATGATCTGGAGGAAATTTATAAGAACACGATCCAGGTGGTAAGGAATCTGGTGGAGAGGGCGGGCATTGACAAGTCCGAGCTTTCGGTGCTGGGCATCAGCAATCAGCGGGAGACGGCGGCCTGCTGGGAGAAGGAAACCGGAAAGCCGGTGTACAATGCGATTGTCTGGCAGTGTGCCAGAGGCGCGGCGATCTGCGATGAACTGGAGCAGAAGGGGGTTGCTCCGATGATCAGGGAGCGCACCGGCCTCCAGCTGTCGCCCTATTTTTCGGCTGCAAAGCTGGCATGGATTTTCCGAAACGTGGATGGTGTGGCCGGAAAGGCGAAGGAGGGAAAGATCGCCTGCGGAACCATTGACAGCTATCTGGTGCATCGGCTGACCGGTGGGAAAAATTTTCAGACGGATTTCTCCAACGCGTCCCGGACGCAGCTGTTTAATATTCGCGATCTGAAATGGGATGCAAAGATTTTGGAGCTGTTTGGAATCGATGCTTCCTGTATGGCGCAGGTGACGGACTCCAACGGAGACTACGGCGAGACGGACTTTGAAGGTTTTCTGGATCGCCCGATACCTATCCGGGGTGTGCTGGGGGATTCCCACGGCGCGCTGTTCGGGCAGGGGTGCCTGGAAAAGGGAATGATCAAGGCGACCTACGGGACCGGTTCCTCGATCATGATGAACATCGGAGAGATGCCCGTGTTTACGGATCTCGGGGTTGTGACAAGCCTTGCATGGTCCATGGACGGAAAGGTAAACTATGTGCTGGAGGGGAACATTAACTATACCGGTGCTGTGATCACATGGTTAAAGGATGACGTGAAGCTGATCACGTCCGCCGGGGAGACGGAAGCGCTGGCCTGGGCGGCAGCGGAAAACGACCGGACGTATCTGGTGCCTGCATTTTCGGGGCTTGGTGCGCCCTATTGGGACAGCAGGGCGTCTGCGGTGATCTGCGGCATGACCCGGACCACCGGAAAGGCGGAGATCGTGCGCGCGGCGCTGGACTGTATCGCATACCAGATCACGGATATTGTCCGCGTGATGGGAGAAGCGTCCGGGATTAACATTGGAGAGCTGCGTGTGGACGGCGGTCCCACAAAAAATAAATATCTTATGCAGTTTCAAAGTGACCAGCTGGGTATACCGGTTCGGATTCCTGAGGCGGAGGAGCTTTCGGGCATTGGAGCAGCCTATGCGGCGGGGATCGCCCTGGGAATTTACGACAGAACGATATTTGATAAAATGAACCGAACCAGTTATACTTCTAAATTAGACGAAAATGTTCGCAGACAGCGCTACGAAGGCTGGAAGGAAGCTGTGAGAATGGTTATGACAAAATAAGTAACAGGTCAGGCTGCGCACGTAGAAGGATAAATGGCTATGAAGGTAAACATGAAGCAGATCAGTGAGCTGACGGGAGTTTCCACGGCGACTGTGTCAAATGCTTTGAATTTCAAACGGGGTGTAAACGCGGATACGGCGGCCCGGATTCTGAGGGTGGCAAAGGAGCTGGGCTATCTGGACGAAAGCCGGATTACGAAGGTTAAGTTCGTGACGTTTAAGAGAAATGGCAGTGTGGTGGAGGACACGCCGTTTTTCCCGCTGATGCTGACGGGAATTGAGCATGCATGCAGGGAGAATGGTATGGACATGGTTCTGAGCAGTCTCGACATGCGGGATGGGGATTACAGCGAACAGGTACGGAGCCTGCTAAGTGACAAATCTTCGGCAATCGTTATGCTCGGAACGGAGATGATGGCGGAGGATATCGGGCTTGTGCGGAGTATCACCAATCCGTTTGTTGTTATTGACTACTGGAATGGGGATATGTCCTTCGATTCCGTCCAGATCAACAACGAGGATTCTGTTTTGTGTGCCACCAGGTATCTGATTCGAAAGGGACATACAAAGATCGGATATTTGAAGGGTAATTTTCGAATCACATCCTTTAAGGACCGGGGAAAAGGTTACCGCTCGGCCATGCGGCACGCGGGCATTCCGATTGTGGAGGAATATATGCTGGAGGTAGGAACGACCATCGACAGCGCGTGTGCGGGAATGAAGGAGCATTTAAAGCGGGGCGTGGATCTGCCGTCTGCGTTTATTGCGGACAATGATCTGATCGCTCTCGGGGCAATGAAGGCGATGACAGAGCGGGGGATTCGGATTCCGGAGGACGTATCCATCATTGGTTTTGACGATCTGCCCTATGCGGCGGTGGCTTCCACGCCGCTTACGACGGTTCACGTGCCGAAGCAGGAGATGGGAAGGATCGTTGCGGGACGGCTGATGGAGCTGATCAAGGGTAATACGGCCCCGGTAAAAATACAGGTGAGCACGTCTTTTGTGGAGCGCAGCAGTGTACAGACATTAAAATGAAAAACAGACGGTCAGACGGAAAAGGGCCATGGGAGTGTGGCAGGATGATATGTCATTTTTATGGAAAGACGAGGGGGATATAGCGATGAAAGTTTTAAACTTTGGGTCATTAAATTATGATTATGTCTACAAAGTAGATCATATGATTCTTGCAGGGGAAACGATGGACTCCTACAGCCTGGAAACGCATTTCGGCGGCAAGGGATTAAATCAGTCTGTTGCGCTGGCAAAGGCAGGCGTACCGGTAAAGCATGCCGGAATGGTAGGAGAGGAGGGTCAGGCTTTTCTGGATTTCTGTAAAGAGAACCATGTGGATGCCGGATATATCCGGATGGTTCCCGGAAAGTCCGGGCACACGATCATTCAGCTGGATAAGAACGCGCAGAACAGTATCCTGCTCTACGGCGGAAGCAACCGCGCGATCACGAAAGAGTATGTGGACGAGGTGCTGGGCGATTTTGGAGAGGGAGATATTATTCTGCTTCAAAATGAGGTGAATCTGATGCCCTATATTATCGATACCGCATATGAGAGGAAGATGCAGATTGTTTTAAACCCCTCGCCCTATAATGAGGCGCTGGACGACTGCGATATGAGTAAGATTTCCGTATTTCTCGTCAATGAGATCGAGGGGAAGCAGATCACGGGAGAGTCCGACCCAAATCGGATTCTGGATGCGATGATGGAAAAATTTCCGAATGCGCGCATTGTTTTGACCCTTGGCGGCGACGGTGTGGTGTACCGCGATAAGGAGCAGACGCATAAGCAGGGGATTTTTAAGGTGAAGGCGGTGGATACTACAGCGGCAGGGGATACCTTTACCGGTTATTTTATCGCCGGAATGATGGATGAGATGCCGACCCCGGATATCCTGCGCAGGTGCGCCAAGGCATCTGCGATGGCTGTGTCGAAAATGGGCGCGGCAGAGTCGATTCCGACCGTGGAGGAGGTCGAAAAGGCTGTACTTGCGGCGGAATAAACAGAAGAAAAGCCTGTGTTTAAAGCGGAACAATCAGGAGAAAGAGTATGCCCCGGCAGAATAAACACAAATGTGCGTCCGTCAGGCGCACTCAAAAAAAGGAAGCATCCCTGCAGGATGCCTCCTTTTTTGTTCTGCTATTTACAGATGCTTCGTTTTAGGCCCTCTATCATATACATGCCGGCGATGGCGCCCTGGTCGGGGACACCGATTGCCTTTGCGGAAAACACGGCCGCTTTTCCGAATTTCGGTTTTTCGCAAAGATGGATACAACTCGCTCGAACAGCTCCGCGAGCTGTCCTGCATCATATTCGGGGGATGGTACTTTACACTTTTATGGCAAATTGATATAATGAGATGCAACAGAAGACGAGAGGATTCGGGTAAGCTCTTGGCACTAAAAGAAATTGCTGAATTAGCTGGCGTCTCCTGGCTTTCGTGAGATCGGCTATCTGAAAAGCAGCATGTCCATTCAGAACTTTGAGAACCGGGATATGAAAAGCTATCTTTCAGACGTTCATAAGCTGCCGCCCAATTCACCGTCCCTGTCCACCATGCAGGTGCCTACGGATGTCATCGGCAGACAGGCGGTGAAGGCTATGGCGGATGCGGTTTCGGGCAGGGCGCTTCGGACTGCAAGCAGCTTATCGGCGGAAAAATTATATTGAGGAGCAGCACGAACAGGGAAGGGCGCACCCGGGAGAAATAAGCGTGGGTGAGCAGCTGATGCAAGGAGAAAAAGCATGTCATTTGTACATTTACACACACATACTGAATATTCGCTTCTGGATGGCTCGAATAAGATTAAAGAATATGTATCCCGTGTGAAGGAGCTTGGCATGAGCGCGGCTTCCATTACCGATCATGGCGTGATGTACGGTGTCATTGATTTCTATAAGGCGTGCAAGGAAGCAGGGGTCAATCCGGTCATCGGCTGTGAGGTGTACGTGGCGCCCGGCTCGCGCTTTGACCGTGAGGCAGGGCGCGGCGAGGAGCGCTACTACCATCTGATTTTGCTGGCGGAAAACAACACGGGGTATGCCAATCTTGTGAAGCTGGTGTCGAAGGGATTTACGGAGGGGTACTATTACAGGCCCCGTGTGGATATGGAGGTGTTGAAGACCTACCACGAGGGCCTGATCTGTGCCAGTGCGTGTCTGGCGGGGGAGGTGGCCCGGGCCTTAGAGCGCGACGACTATGCGGGTGCGAAGGAGGCGGCTCTGCGCTATCAGGATGTTTTTGGTGTGGGAAACTTTTTTTTGGAGCTTCAGGATCACGGTGTTCCGGCACAGCAGAAGGTGAATGCAGGGCTGCTTCGGCTCTCGCAGGAGACGGGCATCCCGCTGATCGCCACCAACGACTGCCACTATACGTATGCGTCTGATACCGAGGCTCACGATATACTGCTGTGCATCCAGACAGCGGCAAAGCTCTCCGACGAGAACCGTATGCGCTATGAGGGCGGGCAGTATTATGTCAAGAGTGAGGAGGAGATGCGGTCGCTTTTCCCGTATGCCCCGCAGGCGCTGGACAATACGCAGAAGATTGCCGACCGCTGCCATGTGGAGATCGAGTTCGGAAACACAAAGCTGCCGCGTTTTGACGTGCCGGAGGGATTTACCCCGCTGGGGTACCTGAAAAAGATATGTTATGACGGGCTGAAGCAGCGCTACCCGGACACCTGTAAGGAGCTGGAGCCGAAGCTGTCCTATGAGCTGGATATTATCGAGAAGATGGGGTATGTCGACTATTTTCTCATCGTCTGGGATTATATCAACTTTGCGCGGACGCACGGTATCTCGGTGGGACCCGGACGCGGCAGCGCAGCCGGGTCGCTGGTGGCGTACACGACGGGTATCACAAACATTGACCCGGTGAAATACAGCCTGATTTTTGAGCGGTTTTTAAATCCGGAGCGCGTGTCTATGCCGGATATTGACGTGGATTTCTGCTACGAGAGGCGTCAGGAGGTCATTGATTATGTGATCGAGAAATACGGTAAGGACTGCGTGACGCAGATCATTACTTTCGGTACACTGGCGGCCCGGGGGGTTATCCGCGACGTAGGCCGGGTCATGGATCTGCCCTACGCGTTTGTGGATAACATTTCCAAGGGCATTCCGATGGAGCCTGGCATTACCATCGATAAGGCGCTTTCCATGAATCAGGAGCTGCGGACGTCCTACGAAAACGACGAGACGGTGCGGCGGCTCATCGACATGTCGCGCAGGCTGGAGGGATTGCCGCGGCACACGTCGGTTCATGCGGCGGGTGTGGTGATCAGCCGGCTGCCGATGGAGGAATATGTTCCGCTCTCAAGGGGCGCGGACGGTGTGATTACGACGCAGTTTACCATGACGACCATTGAGGAGCTGGGGCTTTTGAAGATGGACTTTCTGGGGCTTCGGACGCTCACCGTCATTGACGATGCCTGTAAGCTCATTGAGCGCGCAGGAGGCGGGCACATCGACATGGATGCCATCGACTACGACGACCATGCGGTGTACGAATCGCTCTGCACCGGAAAGTGCGAGGGCGTGTTCCAGCTGGAAAGTGCAGGCATGAAAAACTTTATGAAGGAGTTAAAGCCGCAGAACCTGGAGGACGTCATTGCGGGCATTTCTCTGTACCGCCCCGGCCCGATGGAGTTTATACCCGCGTACATTCGGGGGAAAAACAATGTCGGCGAGATTGTTTACGACTGTCCGCAGCTTGAACCGATTCTGGCGCCGACCTACGGGTGCATTGTCTATCAGGAGCAGGTGATGCAGATCGTGCGCGATCTGGCGGGTTATACCCTTGGGCGAAGCGATCTGGTGCGCCGCGCCATGTCCAAGAAAAAGACGCATGTCATGGAGGAGGAGCGGAAAAACTTTGTCTATGGCAATAAAGAGCAGGGCGTGGAGGGGTGTATCGCAAACGGTATTTCGGAGCGGGTTGCAAACAAAATCTACGACGAGATGATCGACTTCGCAAAGTACGCGTTCAACAAATCCCACGCGGCAGCGTATGCAGTGGTGGCGTATCAGACCGCTTATCTGAAATATTATTATCCGGTGGAATTTATGGCGGCGCTTATGACTTCCGTGAAGGACAACACGAGCAAGGTATCCGAGTACATTCAGACATGCCGCATGATGGGAATCGGGATTCTTCCGCCTGACGTCAACGAGGGCGAGGGCAATTTCTCTGTGAAGGAGGGCGCGATCCGCTATGGCATGAGTGCGATCAAAAGCGTTGGATCGCCGGTTATAGTGACGATTGTGGGCGAGCGGAAAAAGGGCGGACCCTACATAAGCCTCAAGGATTTTATCGTGCGCACAGGCGGGCGGGAGGTCAGCAGGCGCGTGCTGGAAAACCTTATCAAGTCAGGGGCGCTGGACTGCCTTCCGGGCAACCGCAGGCAGAAAACACTTATTTATCCGATGATTTTAGATCAGGCAACACAGGAGCGTAAAGGCTCCGTCGCGGGGCAGATGAGCCTGTTTGACTTTGCCCCGGAGGAGATCAGGAAGGATTTTGAGATCCGCATGCCGGACGTGGCGGAGTTTGGGAAGGAGGAACTGCTCTCCTTTGAAAAGGAGGTGCTCGGCATCTATATCAGCGGGCATCCGCTGGAGGAGTATGAGGAAAAGTGGCGCAAAAATATTACGGCCGTCTCAACGGACTTTATGTACGATGAGGAGGCAAAAGATATAAAACTGGTGGATGGCGCCCATGTGGTCATCGGTGGCATGATCACGGATAAAACCGTAAAATTTACAAAAAATAATAAGACGATGGCGTTTCTCACCATCGAGGACTTGTTCGGAACGACAGAGGTGATTGTCTTTCCGCGGGATTATGAGAAGTATAAGCAGCTTCTGGAAAATGACGCCAAGGTGTTTGTGAGCGGCCGCGTGAGTGCGGAGGAGGAGAAAAACGGCAAGCTCATCTGCGAGCAGATGTTTCTCTTTGATGACACGAAAAAGGAGCTGTGGCTGCAGTTTGAGACAAAGGAAGCGTATGCCGCAGTGGAGCACAAGGTCTATGATCTGCTGCGTGAGAGTGAAGGAAAGGACGGGGTCGTTATCTATATTTCCGGTATCAGGGCAGTGAAGCGTCTGCCGGCAAACTGGAATGTGTCCGTTGATTCGATCAGCTTTGAACAATTATACGGGGCTTTTGGTAAAAAAAATGTAAAAGTCGTCGAAAAGGCTATTGAAAACGGAGTGAAAAGAGATTAGAATAAGTGGGATAATGTTTTTGGAAAGAAATACCAGACAGGAGGTTTCATATATTATGGCAAATGAAGTGAATACAATAGGCGTATTGACCAGCGGCGGCGACGCGCCGGGCATGAATGCGGCGATCCGGGCAGTTGTCCGCTGTGCCCTGACCGCAGGCAAAAAGGTAAAGGGTATCCAGAGAGGTTATGCAGGACTTTTGCAGGAAGAGATTGTGGATATGAACAAGCGCAGCGTTTCGGATATCATTCAGCGTGGAGGTACGATTTTACAGACCGCGCGCTGCATGGAGTTTACGACACCTGAGGGGCAGGAAAAGGGTGCACAGATATGTAAAAAGCACGGCATTGACGGCGTGGTCGTGATTGGCGGCGACGGCTCTTTCCGCGGTGCGCAGAAGCTGGCGTCATGCGGGATCAACACCATCGGCGTACCCGGCACCATCGATCTTGATATTTCCTGTACGGATTATACGATCGGCTTCGATACTGCGGTAAACACTGCGATGGAGGCGATCGACAAGGTGCGTGATACATCAACCTCCCACGAGCGCTGTTCCATCATTGAGGTTATGGGCCGCGGCGCAGGTTTTATTGCGCTCTGGTGCGGTATCGCAAACGGCGCGGAGGACGTTTTGCTCCCCGAAAAATACGATTATGACGAGCAGCGTCTGGTAAATAATATAATTGAAAATCGAAAGGTAGGCAAGAAGCATCACATCATCATCAATGCGGAGGGGATCGGACACTCCACGTCTATGGCGCGCCGCATCGAGGCGGCAACCGGCGTGGAAACCCGGGCGACGATCTTAGGATACATGCAGCGCGGCGGAAGTCCGACTGCCAGGGACCGTATGATGGGTTCCATGATGGGCGCTTATGCGGTTGACTGCCTGTGTCAGGGAAAGAGCAACCGCGTTGTGGCACTGAAGGAAAACCGCATGGTTGATTATGATATTGATCAGGCGCTTGCGATGGACAAGACCCTCAATGACTATGAGTACGATATCTGTTACGCACTGTCGAGATAGCGCATATGATCAGCAGCACATCGAATCAGCAGATCCGGGGGATCGTACAGTTGAATAAAAAGGCGAGGGCGCGTAGGGAACTGCGCGCCTTTGTTGTTGAGGGCGCAAAAATGTTTGCGGAGACGCCGGGCGGATTGCTTGAGCGGGTTTACGTGTCGGAGCATTTTCTGGAAAAAGAGGAAAACCGTGTATTGTTGGAGAAGAGCGGCGCCGACTATGAGACGGTGAGCGACGGCGTGTTTTCACATGCCAGCGATACAGGCACGCCCCAGGGCATTCTTGCCGTTGTGCGGATGCCGGAATATGGTTTTTTTGATCTTTTGCGGGGCGAGCGGACAAGACTTCTGGTGCTGGAGGACATTCAGGATCCCGGGAATCTGGGAACGATGTTTCGGACGGCGGAGGGCGCCGGGATGAGCGGGATTATCATGAGCAAAAATACCGTGGATCTGTTTTCGCCGAAATGTGTGCGCGCCACCATGGGCAGCATTTACCGCATGCCGTTTTACGTGTCGGACCATTTGTGTGAGACGCTGCGGGAGCTTTCGGAATCCGGCGTGCACAGCTATGCGGCGCATTTACAGGGAAAGCTGTGGTATGACGAACCGGATTACACACGTCCATGCGCGTTTTTGATCGGCAATGAGGGAAACGGGTTAAAGGATGAGACAGCGGCGTGTGCGGACACCTATGTGAAGATTCCGATGGAGGGACGGCTGGAGAGCTTAAACGCAGGCGTCGCCGCCGGGATTTTTATGTATGAGGCATACCGGCAGGAGCGGGCTGCCCGCAGCAGTGTCTGAGAGACGCGGGCGGGAGGCATACAGAAAGCCGCACGTAACCGGCACGGGAAATCCGGCTTATCGGAAGGAGGAGCTATGCGCATCTGGTTTAAAATGATAAGAGACAATCATCTCTTGAAGGATTATATGTATGAGGAGTACTCGGATGACACACGCACGCATAAAATATTTCGCGGCCTTGAGGAGGTCTGCCTCGCGTTTGATCTGGGGAAACCGATCTGGCTGGACGTGACGATCTCGGATTTCAAGCGCCATGCGAAGGCGCGGTTTACGAGAGACTGCTTTGTGGAGGAGATTGATTTTGATTATCTGGAAATCCATGTGATCGAGGAAGACTGAATTGATTTGTAAAATCTTGCCAAAAATCAGTATATTCAATCGAAATTATGTACAAAATGCACAATTTGTGATATAATATATTACAGTTTATTGCAGTATAACCGCCGACTGTCGGGTGTGCGGCGGCGGTTATGCGGTTACTGTTCACGGAGTGAACAGTAAGGTTATGCGATTGAAAGTAAGAAGCGAGGGAGAAGTAATGCAGGCAGTAGAAATTTTTCAGGACAATGCGGAAGGCTGGGAGACACTCATATTTTTATACAACTCAGCATTGAAAAAGGTGGGGACCAAACTGGAAATTTTGAATGATGAGTTTGTACATATCCATCGGTACAACCCGATTGAGTATATCAAGTCCCGCATCAAGTCGCCGGAGAGTATCTGTAAAAAGCTGAAACGGGCGGGGCACGATACGAGCCTTGAGAATATGGTGTGTCATATTAACGATATCGCCGGTATCCGAATTGTCTGCTCCTTTACGCCGGATATTTACCGCATAGCGGAGATGATCGGCAAGCAGAATGATCTGACGGTGCTCTCCATCAAGGACTATATTCATCATCCGAAGGAGAGCGGCTACAAGAGCTATCATATGCTTGTATCCCTGCCGATCTTTTTATCCGACCGGGTGGTGGACACGAAGGTGGAGATTCAGATACGCACGATCGCCATGGATTTCTGGGCGAGCCTGGAGCACAAGATCTACTATAAGTTCGAAGGCAACGCACCGGATTATATCAGCCGGGATTTAAAGGAGTGCTCGGAGATCGTTTCCATGATGGACGCGAAGATGCTGCAGTTAAATCAGGCGATTCTGGAGGCAAAGGCACAGCAGTATTTGGATTAGTGAGTATGGATTAGTGAGTACTATTACGATTTGATAAAACTGCTCAGTATGACGTGATGTCGTATAGTCAGGGAGGATGAGAAAAATGCAGACGCATGGAGGCAGTAACCGTTTGACTTGGGAGAGCAGGCAGAAGATGCGGCGGATGATCTGCCGGATGACGATGCAGGAGCTTCGCCAGCAGACGGTAAGGCAGCAGGCCACAGGACGAATGCTGACAAAGCGGACGGCGGGGCAGACAGTGCATCACAGGATGAGACAGGGGATACCTGCGGGGATGGCATCGTGCCGGCGGACGGCGGTGCCGCTGCAGAAACTGACCGCAAAGCTGTAACAAAACGGCGTGTTTTCGGAGATGACAGAGGGACATCGCAGCCTATGGGAGAGAAAGGCGGCGGTGTTCTTTTTGTGCGGGGGACACCCGGAAATTTGCAGCTGAGGCAGCATGCGTCCCGCGCAGTGAGCGGGAAGAAAATCTTCACGGAAACGGTGCAAAATATATTTTTTTGTGTTATGATAGAGCAGATTGCCTGACAGCGCGAAAAATTCAGAGCGGAATGGCGCGACGACAAAAGACAGGCAGGAAAGGAGAAATTATGAAGCATGAATACAGCAGTAAAAGAACACATTTGATCAGACGGTTTTACCCGTATCTGAAAAAATACCGCAAAACGATGTACATGGATCTGTTCTGTGCGGCGCTCACCTGTCTGTGCGACGTGGTGCTGCCTCTGATTTTGCGCAGAATCACGGATCTTGCGATGAATGATCTGGCGGCGCTGACGGTGTCTCTGGTATGTAAGCTGTCGGTGGTATATCTTCTGCTGCGCCTGATCGATGCGGCAGCACAGTATTTTATGGCGGACATGGGGCATGTCATGGGCGTCTACATCGAGACGGATATGCGCCGTGACGCCTTTGACCATCTGCAGAAGCTGGGCTATACCTACTATTCCAACACGAAGATCGGACAGATCATGGGGCGTATCACCAACGACCTGTTTGAGGTGACGGAGTTTGCGCATCACTGCCCGGAGGAATTTTTTATTGCGGGGCTGAAATTTATAGTCAGCTTTTCAATTTTGTGTACCTACAATGTGTGGCTGACAGTGCTCATTTTTATATGCGTGCCGCTGATGGCGGTGGTTTCGGTTGTTTTAAACCAGAATCTGCGGGCGGCGTTCCGCAAGCAGCGGGTGCAGATCGGAGAGTTGAATGCACGGATTGAGGATTCCCTGCTTGGAGAGCGGGTGGTGAAGGCATTTGCCGCCGAGGAGATGGAGGCGGAAAAGTTTGCGGAGGGCAATGCGGCCTTTCAGCGCATCAAAAAGCAGACCTATCATTTTATGGCGCTGTTCCAGTCCTCCACGCGGCTCTTTGACGGACTGATGTATCTGGTGGTGGTGCTTGCGGGCGGCTTATTTGTCATCTACGGACATATTACCCCCGGCGATTTGGTTGCGTATGTTTTATATGTGTCCACGCTGATTGCGACGATTCGGCGGATTGTGGAGTTTGCGGAGCAGTTTCAGCGGGGTATGACCGGAATCGAGCGGTTTTTTGAGATCATGGATGCCCCTGTCGAGATTGAGGACGCAAAGGGTGCGACGGAGCTAAAGGTTACGGAGGGCCGCATTGAGCTTGAGAATGTGAGCTTTGAGTACCCGGATGACCACAATCAGGTGCTGCGGGACCTTTCACTCGTCATTGCGCCCGGTGAGCGGGTGGCGCTGGTGGGTCCCTCCGGCGGCGGAAAGACGACGCTGTGCAATCTGATTCCGCGGTTTTACGATGTGACGGACGGAAGCATCTGCATTGACGGGCAGAATATCCGCAGTGTGACGCTAAAGAGCCTCCGGGATTCCATCGGCATCGTGCAGCAGGATGTGTATTTGTTCAGCGGGACGGTTGCGGAAAATATCGCCTACGGCAAGGAGGGCGCGAGCCGGAAGGAGATCGAGGAAGCGGCGAAGCTTGCAGGGGCGGACGAGTTTATACGGGAGCTGAAAAACGGCTACGACACGTATGTGGGCGAGCGGGGCGTGAAGCTTTCCGGCGGGCAGAAGCAGCGCATTTCCATTGCCCGGGTGTTTTTGAAAAATCCGAAGCTGCTCATTTTAGATGAGGCCACGAGTGCGCTGGACAACGAGAGCGAGCTTCTTGTGGGGAAGAGCCTGGAGCGGTTGGCAAAGGGGCGTACGACGATCACCATCGCCCACCGTCTCACAACGATTCAGCATTACGATCGGATCCTCGTGCTGGAGGGCGACACAATTGCGGAGTCGGGCAGTCATGAAAAGCTGCTGGAGAAGCAGGGAATTTATTATCGGTTGTGGAATGGGATTGTGTAGGAGGAAGGCAACTGCGAAGCATTTATGGGAATGCCTTCCGACGATTTGGCAGGTGACGCGAAGCGGCGCGTGCCGTTACTGATTTAGTAGGAGGTTCTTTGGAGGCTGGTTGTTTCTTTGAATCACAGAAACAACCAGCCTCCATCAAGAACAGTGTTGCAAGCTTGATTATCCCGTTGTGTGCGGCAGGGGCTTTGATTCAATTTGTACGAACCGCATAATTTACATCTCTACTCCGGCACGTATCGCAAATACAGCCATTTACCGTCCACATATGCTGCAAGATCGTATCCAATATGCGTAGGATAAATTTCCGTACCGACCGGTATTTCATTTGTGTTGGACTGTCCATTTTTTTCTGGACATCCCGTTTGGGGTACAACCTCGGTAATTTTTCCAAGTGAATCCTGTATCACATCCTCTTCGTCAAGTTCTATTCCCGCCTGATAAAGTTTCCCATCCCAATATATACACGGTGGACCAACACTAAGTACGTCTGGATCAACTGCTATTTCATTAAGAAAATCCCAAAATATGCTTAGCCCCAGAAAAATCACCGGAACCAGTAAAATGGAAAGAATGATATATAATATACGCTTTTTATTCATACAAATCACCTTTCAAATTAGTACATATGGCATTTCCACACATTATAAGTATAATTACCTTGCGTATAAGTAAATGAAGTAGCTGTTGATGATGGCAA
>CASCGD010000035.1 GCA_949132985.1 uncultured Lachnospiraceae bacterium | reverse complement strand
TTCTTTCGAACTGAAAACAAGGTACATTATATGACAGCTTCCGACAAAAGACAACACCTAAAATCTAAACTTTTTATAAAGAGTTTATGTGGACATTGACAAATGAGACCAGAATTTCTATACTGAACCATAAGTGCTGTGTTTTTATACCATCGATAGGTGAAGTCGGGATGAGCAGATGCCAGTACACCGTTTTTTAATTCCTCATATGCCAGGCACTTGCTATTTGCATCATTGCCGCGTTGTCGTCAGTCAACGATGCCGCCGCATCGCATCCTTCCTCCTCCCTGCACTGATTACAAATATCAAGCATTTTGTATACGAGGATTAAGAAAACGATGTACGAAAGTTTTGGAAAGACGTCGGTGTGACTTGCCAGAGACTTATAAATAAAAGGAGAACACCATGAACTATTTGAATAAGCTGGAACGAAAATTCGGGCGTTACGCCATACCAAACTTAAGCAAATGGCTGATCATCGGCTACGCCATCGGTTATATGTGTTACTACACGGAAGTGTTCACGTCAATGCCGATCCTGGAGTTTCTGATGCTTGACCCGGCAAAGGTGCTGCGCGGGCAGGTCTGGCGGCTTTTGACGTGGGTCGTGATGCCGCCCTCGTTCTCCAATCTATTTTTCTATGTGATCATGATGATGCTGTACTATCAGCTGGGGAATGCCCTGGAGCGTACCTGGGGTACCTTCCGGTTCAACGCTTATATTTTCGGCGGTGTGATTTTTACCGTTATCGGCGTGATGATCACGCATATCGCCATGCGGTTTATGGGTATGAGCGAGGCGTTCAACATGGGCTACGCGGTGAGCACGAATTATATCAACCTTTCGATTTTTTTGGCTTTTGCTCTGTGCTATCCAGAGATGCAGCTCATGCTCTACTTTATCATACCGGTGAAGATCAAATGGCTGGCGGCGCTCTACGCGGTGATGATCGGTATCAGCTTTGTGCAGACGAGCTGGACGGGTCGTATCATGATTGTCATGTCGCTGATGAACTTTTTGATCTTTTTCCTGTCCACCCGGGATTACCGGAGAGTGTCGCCTTCAGAAATCAAGCGAAAGCGGGATTTTCGTGCCCAGACGAGACCGCCGCAGATGCGCCGCGCGGACGGGGCGCTCTACAAGCACAAGTGTGCCGTGTGCGGGCGCACGGATTTGGACGATCCCTCCCTGGAGTTCCGTTTTTGCTCAAAGTGCGAGGGAACCTACGAGTACTGTCAGGATCATCTCTTTACGCATGAGCATGTAAAGAGGAGCTGAGGGGCTGATTTGTAAAGCCTGCAACGTGCGGATCGTTTAAAAGGAGGAATTTGGCGAAGCTGAAAAAACGCTTGCAAAACCTTTTGTAATCTGGTAGAATCAATCTGTTGTGAAAAGGGCGATGGTCCTCTGTTACTTTTTCGATGCCGCGCGCTAGTCCGTTCCGGTTCAGGAGGCACGGGAGCGTGTCGGGAAGTCTGTAAAAAAGTTTCAAGAACATCAAAATAACAGGAGGTCACAAAATGAATAACACAGAGATTATCAAGAACATTGAGGCAGCTCAGATGAAGGAGCAGGTTCCGGAGTTTCACGTAGGTGATACCGTAAAGGTTTACGGAAAGATCATCGAGGGAAATCGTGAGCGTATTCAGGTATTCGAGGGTACCGTTTTAAAGAGACAGGGCAGCAGCAGCCGCGAGACCTTTACCGTGAGAAAGCTTTCCGGCGGTGTGGGCGTTGAGAAGACCTGGCCCCTGCACTCTCCCAATGTGGAGAAGATTGAGGTTGTACGCCGTGGTAAGGTACGCCGTGCGAAGTTAAACTATCTGCGCGGACGTGTCGGCAAGGCTGCCAAGGTAAAAGAGCTGGTTAGATAATTGATGATGCATGGCGACGGAAGGTTTGCATAATGTGTGTTTTCTGGTAACAGTTTAGACAGGTCTGTGCATTTTCTGTCGTGGCGGTGAGAAATGGAGGGGACAGGTACATAGCGTATTTGTCCTCTTTTCGTTATACGAGCCGCATATCAGCGTCACACCGGGAACCGGTTACTGTCAGACAGAGCGGGAGGCAAAAGGGATGGCTCGCAGCAAAGGATTAAGCTTTCGGAAAAAGAAGCGGGAGTTCAATATCCCGCTGTTTAAGGAAATACTTGCGTGGCTGGTTGAGATTGCGATCGTGTGGGCGATTGCCGGTGTGCTGGTCTATTTTGTCGGGATGCGCACGACCGTGGTGGGGCAGTCCATGAGTAAGCAGCTTGCCGACGGTGATCAGGTACTGGTCAACCGTTTTGTCTATAAGATCAGTAAACCGAAGGTTGGAGACGTCATCGTGTTCCAGCCAAACGGAAACGAAAAATCCCATTACTATATCAAGCGCGTCATCGCAGCGGGCGGCGATACAGTGCAGATTGTCGACGGTACTGTCTATGTCAACGGGGAGCCTTCTCCGGAAATACATTTTCCCGGAACGGTTTCCGACCCGGGCGTGGCAGTCGAGGAGCTGAAGCTGGAGGCGGACGAGTGCTTTGTGATGGGTGATAATCCCGGAGGCAGTGAGGACAGCCGTTTTGCCAATATAGGGAATGTAAAGACGGAATATATCATCGGAAAGGCATGGTTTAAGCTGCTGCCTTTCAAGGATGCAGGATTTGTAGATTAGGAGGAAGGCAAAATGCGAAGCATTTTTTATTATGCCTTCCGACGACTTGCCCGCGAGCGAAGGCGAACGGGCGCTACCTAGAGAAGGGAGGAAGGCAAAATGCGAAGCATTTTTTATTATGCCTTCCGACGACTTGCCCGCGAGAGCAGGAAAGCAAAATGCGAAGCATTTTTTGGGAATGTTTTCCTGCGATTTGCCCGTGAGCGTTGCGAGCGGGCGCTACCTTAAGAGAAGGCGAACGGGCGCTACCTAGAGAAGGGAGGAAGGCAAAATGCAGTTTCAATGGTATCCTGGCCATATGACCAGGGCGAAACGCCAGATGCAGGAGGATATTAAACTGGTGGATCTGGTCATCGAGCTTGTGGATGCGCGGATTCCCATGAGCAGCCAAAATCCCGATATTGATGAGCTTGGTAGACAGAAAGGGCGGCTGATTCTGCTGAATAAGGCGGATCTGGCCGATGATGCGCAGAATCGGGCGTGGAGTGCATATTTTGAGGAAAAAGGCTATGCCGTGGTTCGAATGGATGCGCGCAGCCGGGCGCAGATGAAGCCGGTGCACGCGGCGATTTTAGATGTGTGCAGGGAAAAGATAGAACGCGACAGAAAAAGAGGAATCAAAAACCGTCCGGTGCGGGCGATGGTTGTGGGTATTCCGAATGTTGGGAAGTCGACGTTTATCAATTCCTTTGCGGGGCGCGCCTGCGCGAAGACCGGGAATAAGCCGGGGGTGACGAAGGGCAAGCAGTGGATCCGGTTGAACAAAAATGTGGAATTGCTGGACACGCCGGGGATCCTCTGGCCGAAGTTTGAGGATCAGCGGGTGGGATTAAAGCTGGCGCTCATCGGTTCCATTAAGGATGAGATTTTAAATATTGACGAGATGAGCCTGGAGCTGCTCTCTTATCTGCGGCAAAATTACCCGGGGGAGCTGCGGGCGCGCTATGGTCTGAATGATGAGTCGGAGCCGGTAAAGCTTCTGGCGCAGATCGCCAAAAACCGTTCCTGCATCAAAAAGGGCGGCGAGCCGGATTTTTCCAGGGCGGCATATCTTCTTATGGATGAGTTTCGCTCCGGCATCATCGGGCGGATTACACTGGAGAGACCGGAGGAGGAAACACAATGAAAAACTTTGCAAAGAGCCTGCTCGGCTTGCTTTTATATTTTTTGCTGCTTTTCGGGCTGATCTTTTTGCTCAGCCATTTTGTGATCGGTCAGGTGCGGGTTGACGGCGATTCGATGAACCCGATGCTGCAGAACGAGGATCGGCTGTTTGTGAACAAATTCACTTACCGCGTCAGGGATCTGGACCGTTTTGATATCATAGTATTTGAGTATGCCTATGAAACGGATACCTACTATATCAAGCGGGTGATCGGTCTGCCGGGGGAGCGGGTGCGCATTGACACGGACGGACAGATCTGGATTGACGACGGGCTGCTTGAGGAGGATTACGGCGCGGAGACGATGCTTGATCCGGGTATTGCACAGGAGGAGATCACCCTTGGGAAGGATGAATATTTTGTGCTGGGAGACAACCGCAACAACAGCAGCGACAGCCGTGACCCGGATGTGGGTGTCGTAAACAAGGATCAGGTCCTGGGCAATGCGTGGCTGCGCATTATGCCAAACTTTACATTGCTGAACGATTGAGCGGTCAGCAATGCTCATATTTTGTACGGGAGAGGAGCGGAAACGTGGGCAGCGGAAAAAAAATCGAAAGCATCAGGGAAGAATACAGGGCAGCGGGGGATACCTCTCTGCCTTTTTTTATCGAGACGTACGCCTGCGATGCGCGCCAGGGCGTGCAGAAACTGGTGGAGCAGGCAAAAAAGCGTATGGACAAGTTGTCGGCGGAGCGGCAGCGCATTTACGGACTTCGCGCATATGAGCGGCAGTATGCAGGCGCCGGGTATGTTTGCGGGATTGACGAGGTGGGCAGGGGACCCCTGGCAGGGCCCGTGGTGGCAGGCGCGGTCATCCTGCCAAAGGATTGTGAGATATTGTATATCAATGATTCCAAAAAGCTTACGGCCGCAAAACGGGAGGAGCTTTATGACGTGATCATGGGGCAGGCGGTTGCGGTGGGACTTGGCGAGGCATCGCCACGGCGAATCGATGAGATCAATATTCTGCAGGCGACCTATGAAGCCATGCGGGAGGCTATCAAGAATTTGGGTGTGATGCCCGATATATTATTAAATGATGCGGTGACGATTCCGCAGGTGGATATTCCGCAGGTCCCAATCGTCCGGGGGGATGCGAAAAGCATCTCTATAGGCGCGTCAAGCATTGTTGCGAAGGTGACGCGGGATCGGATGATGGAAGCGTATGATGCGAAGTATCCGGGCTATGGGTTCGCAAAAAACAAGGGATACGGAACGGCGGAGCATATCGCGGCGCTAAAGGAAATCGGTGCGTCGCCGATTCACCGCAGGACTTTTATAAAGAACTTCGGTCTCCCCGGTGCAGGTTGAACAGAGGTTTTGGAGGAAGGCAAAGTGTAAAGCGTCTTTGGACTGTCTTTTGACGACAGCCGGAGAGCAAAATGGGCGGGGCTTCATCTGGAAAACAGAGGTAGGGCATATGGAAATCAGTTATGTGGGACAATACAATAAAAATGCAACGCAGACGGTGGGGACTCCGGTTCCGCAGGCTTCGGTGACGAGCCTGACGGCATCCATTAAGGAGCTGAAGCCCGGCAGTATTTTTGAGGGGAATGTGGCGTATATCAAAGGCTCCAATGTCATTTTAAGTCTGGAAAACGGGCAGAATATCCGGGCGCGTCTGGATAATCATGCGATGAAGCTCATGCAGGGACAGTCCATGTTTTTTCAGGTGAAGACGAACGAGAACGGCATGGTATCCATCCGCCCTTACATGGGCGGCGAGGGCGCTGCAAATCCAACCATTGTGCGTGCGCTGGATGCGGCGGGCCTTCCGGTGGACGAGCGGGGCATCGATATGGTAAATGCCATGATGAAAGAGCAGATGCCTATCAGCGCGGATGCGCTTCTGGAGATGCACCGCACGATTCTTGCGGGCGGCAGTGCCAGCGTGGAGACGCTGGTACAGATGGCAAAGCTGGATCTTCCGATCACGCCGCAGATGGCGGCACAGTTTGAGAATTATAAAAACGACACTTACATGCTGCTGGGGCAGATGAATGAGCTGATGGAGGGCGTCCCGGAATTTTTGGAGTCTCAGTCGGCGAGTGTGCCGCAGATGATACAGATGAACGCGCAGATTGTGGAAATTTTGACGGCTGCTCTTCCAGAGGAGCCGGCTGTGACGCCTCAGGATTTGGCTGCGGGAGACGGCGGGGGGGTGCTCCCGGGGACTGTGCAGGCGGCAGCGTCGGATATTCCCGCTGCGGCCGGTTCGCTGGAGGGTATGTTTCTCTCGGAGCTTGCGGATGATGGGGATGCATCAAAGCCGCCGTTTCTGCCGAACCAGATTGGAGCCGTTCTAACGCCGCAGCTGAGGGAGGATCTGGCGGACGTGCTCCGCAGTACGGGAAATTTGGTGGACAATGCGGCGGTGTTCGATGAGAACGGAAGACTGAACAACCAATTGACGGCACGCTCACTGGTGGATTTTATCAACAGAGAGCTGCTGGCCAATCAGGGAAGCCTGGAGCAGGATGACGTGAAGGATATTTTTAGCAACAAGGGCTATCAGAAGCTCCTCAGTCATGTCATGGAGGAGCAGTGGCTGGTGCAGCCGCAGGATTTGAAGACGAAGGATAAGATCGGTGAGCTTTATGAGCGGCTGAACCGCCAGATGGAGCAGATCGAGCGGCTGCTGCGGGCGACAGGCAACGAAAATTCGCAGCTTGCGCGTTCCGCGGGACAGGTGCGCAGCAATATGGAGTTTATGAATGAGGTGAACCAAATTTACAATTACGTTCAGATTCCGCTCAAGCTCTCAGGGCAGAATGCCAACGGTGATCTCTATGTTTATACAAACAAGAAAAAGCCGCGGGAAAAGGATGGTGAGCTGTCGGCGTTTCTTCATCTGGATATGGATCATCTTGGCTCAACGGATGTGTATGTGAAGATGCGTGGAAAAGCGGTGGACACGAACTTTACATTTTCTGACGACGAAAGCTTTGCACTGGTGCAGAAATATCTTCCGATTTTGGATGCAAAGCTGGCGGCACTCGGTTACAAAAGTACGATCACTGTGAGCAATGAGCAAAAGAAAACGGATTTTGTGGAGGATTTTCTGAAAAAGGATTTGCCGGCGGGCACAGGCGGCACAGCCGTGGTGCATCGGTATTCCTTTGATGTGAGGGCGTAGGATGGCGAACAGGACAAAAAAGGAAAGCAGGGGAGATGGACGGACAGCGGTTGCACTTTCGTATATGCCGGGGGATGCCGCGCCGAAAATTCTTGCCACCGGAAAGGGTGCGGTGGCGGAGCGCATTATCGAGACGGCCCAGGAGGCGAATGTGCCGACCTATAAGGATGACAAGCTGGCGGATACGCTCTCGCGTCTTGAGATCGGGGATATGATTCCTCCGGAGCTTTATGAGGTGGTGGCGGAGATTCTTGTGTTTGTCAATGATATGGATAAGATCCGCGCGAAGATTAAGAGATGACGGCGTGTGCCAAACCCTTATCGGAGACAGGATGCGAAGCATTTTTTTGCATGTCTGCCAACGAAATGGCGGGTGCCGTGACCTTATTTAAGGAGGAACCATTGCAGAAAATGAATAACCGCAGGCTCGGAGAGGAAAAAGAGCGTTTTGTGTGTGAGTGGCTGGAGGGACAGGGCTATCGGATTCTGGAGCGAAATTTCCGATGCCGTACAGGGGAGATTGATATCGTGGCTCAGGAGGGCGGCTACCTTGTGTTTATCGAGGTGAAATACCGGGCAGGCGCGGCCCATGGCAAGCCGCAGGAGGCAGTGGGACGGCGCAAGCAGCGGACGATTTCACGGACGGCGCTTTTTTATCTGAGGCGCTATCGGTGTGTGGAGACGACACCGGTGCGCTTTGACGTGGTGGGGCTTTCGGGCGAGACGGTGTTTCTGTGTAAAAATGCGTTTGACTATTGTGAGTAGCAACAGGAGTATTTTAATTATGGAAGAGGAATATAGGCTGCTGCCGTGGAAGCGGAGCGGTGACGGGAAAATTTTGCGGGAGGAGCGTTTTGTCGGCAGGGACGGGAACGTCCTGCCGATTTTGCGCTTTCCGCTTCTGGACGGGTGCGGGGCAGCGCATTGTTTTACGACCCGTGCAGGCGGCGTGAGCCATGGCGTGTGCAGCAGTCTGAACTTGAGCTTTTCCCGCGGGGATGCGCCGGAGGCGGTGCGGGAAAATTTCAGGCGGGTGGCGGAGACCTTTGGTGTAAATCCGGATCGGATTGTCTGCTCGATGCAGACTCATACCACAAATGTGCGGCGTGTGAAAGGGATTGACGGTGGTGCAGGGGTGACGCGCCCTCTGCCCTGGTCGGATGTGGACGGACTGATTACCGACGAGCCGAATGTGGTGCTCGGCACGTTTTACGCGGATTGTGTACCCCTCTATTTTGTTGATCCCGTGCATCGTGCGATTGGGTTGTCTCACTCCGGCTGGCGGGGAACCGTAAACCGCATGGGTGCGGTGACGGTCCGGGCGATGGGCGACGCCTTTGGGACGAACCCGGAGGATCTGCTGTGCGCCATCGGGCCGAGCATCTGTCAGGCCTGCTATGAAGTGGGCGAGGATGTGGCGGAGCAGTTTTACAGGGAATTTCCGCAGGTGGAAGGATTGCTTCTTGAGGAGAGCGGCGCAGGGAAATACCGCCTGGATCTGCGGGAGGCGAACCGGCAGGTGCTGTGCGCGGCCGGAGTGCGGCCGGAATGCATTCAGACGACAGACATTTGTACGTGCTGCAATCCCCATAATCTGTTTTCACACCGCTGCACGAAGGGAAAGCGGGGAAACCTCGGCGCGTTTTTGATGCTGCGTGGACAGGAAAGCGACTCTCTGCCGTAAAAGGTGACAAATTGGTAACAGAGACTTTTTAAAATTTATATTGGAAATCTTTGTGGGCTGTGCTATAATAGATTCATATGAGACTTATTACATGCTTACGGAGGGCAATCAGATGAATATTCGTGATTTTATGGATGTTGCGAAGCTGGAAGAAATTTTGAAATCGTGGTCAAGGGCGACCGGAATGGCTGCTGCCGTATTAAATGACAAGGGCGAATACATTACATCAAAAATCGGGTATACCGATTTTTGTATGAAATATACAAGAGCTTCACAGGAGGGTGAAAGGCGCTGTCTCAAATGTGACCAGAAGGGCAGGGACACCTATAGCTGTCATGCAGGACTGATGGATTTCAGCAGGGAGATCCGTGTGGACAATACCTATTTTGGAAAGATTGTCGGCGGACAGATTTTGCCGGAGGAGCCGGATGAGGACAAGTTCCGGAGTATGGCAGAAGATCTTGGCATCAATCCCGATGCTTATGTTCAGGCACTTTCAAAGGTTAACGTAAGTTCTGAGAAAACCATTCGTGCGGGTGTTGATCTGCTCGCCTCGACGGTGAACATGCTGGTAGAAGAGGGATACCATTCTTACCATAAGCAGCACGCCGACAACAGAATGAACGAGGATATTGAGAAGGTTGCGACATACATAAACAATATCAGTACCTATACGAAAAATCTGGATAAGCTGGAGAAGAATCAGACGATTCTGGCGCTGAATGCCTCCATTGAAGCTGCCCGTGCGGGTGAGGCCGGCAGAGGGTTTGCGATTGTTGCCAGCAAAGTTGCTTCTCTGGCATCGGAGTTTGGCGAGTGCAATCATCAGATCGAGGAGGAGATGAAGCATTTGACTGAGATCGTAAAGGATATTGCAAAGAATAAATGAGGTATTTTGCGGATAAACAAAAAGTCTGCGGGGCAGTGGCGCAAGGGTGCCATTGCCTCTTTTGTGCGTTGTGGATATGTTGAAAAGTTTTTATATTTGTTCGCAAAACAGTTTCGGAATTTTTTGTCATAGAAAGGGTTTGTCATGAGAAATTTTAACTGGAAAAATCCAGCCATTCTGATGCTGGCGGCATTTATATGGGGCAGCGCTTTTGTGGCTCAGAGCGTCGGGATGGATTATGTGGAACCGCTTACCTTCAACTCTGTGCGCAGCATCGTGGGTGGCATCGTGCTGATCCCGTGTATTTTTTTGCTCGAAAAGCTGAAATCCCCCGAAGAGCGGGGAAAGGAGTCGGTGGGGAATAAAAAAACGCTGCTGACGGGAGGATTGTGCTGCGGCGTGATTTTGTGCCTGGCGACGAATCTGCAGCAGATTGGAATCGTCACCACATCCGTTGGAAAGGCCGGATTTTTGACGGCAATCTATATCGTGATTGTGCCGGTGCTGGGTATTTTTTTGAAGCGTCCCTGCGGCCCCAAAGTGTGGCTGGGCGTGCTGATCGCGCTTGTCGGGTTTTACCTGTTGTGTATGACGGGGGGATTTTCGCTGGAGGAGGGCGACGTGTATCTGCTCGCCTGTGCGCTGCTCTTTTCCTGTCATATACTGGTAATTGATCATTTTTCACCGATGGTGGACGGTGTGAAGATGAGCTGTATACAGTTTTTTACCTGTGGAGTACTCTCCGCCATTGCCATGTTTCTTACGGAGACGCCGCAGATCGATCACATTCTGGCGGCGTGGCAGCCGATTCTGTATGCGGGTGTTCTCTCCTCGGGCGTGGCGTATACCCTGCAGATTGTAGGGCAGAAAAATTACAATCCCACGGTGGCGACGCTGCTGCTGAGCCTGGAATCGGTCTTTTCCGTCCTGACAGGCTGGGTGGTTCTCGGGCAGACGCTCTCGGCGCGGGAGCTTTCCGGCTGTGCGCTCATTTTTGTGGCAGTGGTGCTGGCGCAGCTCCCCTCAGCAGGAGAAAAAACAGGACGGGCGGTTTGGAAAAGAAAGGGGATAAAACATGTACAATGAAAGAAAGGATCGTTTTGAATTTCGCGATATTCGCCCGGAGGAGGCAGAGGAGGCGGTGGAGATCGAACAGATCTGTTTTCCGCCCAACGAGGCTTGTTCAAAAAAGCACATGAAAGACCGGATTCGGGAGGCGTCGGAGCTTTTTTTTGTTGCGGCGGATAAAGAAACAGGGAGGATTGCCGGGTATTTGAACGGGATTGCAACGGAAGAGCAGGTATTTCGCGATGAATTTTTTACCGACGTTTCGCTGCACAATCCGAAGGGTCCGGTGGTTATGCTGGTGGGCCTGGATGTGCGCCCGGAGTACCGTGGTCGGGGCCTGGCGCGGGAGATTGTTTCCCGGTATGCGAAAAGGGAACGGGAAAAGGGCCGGCGAAGTCTGGTTTTGACGTGCCATGAGGAAAAAATCGGCATGTACGAAAAGATGGGTTTTTGTAATCAGGGGATCGCTGCATCCTCTTGGGGCGGCGAGCAGTGGTATGAGATGAAGCTCTCGCTGGCGGATGAATGAGTGTGGGACCAAAAAACATGACAAAAAGGAGGAGACACGATGTACAATTTCCAGTATTACACACCGACGCAGGTTGTTTTCGGAAAGGGCGCGGAGCAGGAAACCGGTAAGCAGGTGAAGGCGTGGGGCGGAACAAAGGTATTGATCCACTACGGCGGGGGCAGTGTGGTCCGCTCAGGTTTGCTTGCGCGTGTCAGGGAATCCCTGCAGGCGGAAGGCATCGCATCGGTGGAGCTTGGCGGAGCGGTTCCGAATCCCAGGCTTTCTCTGGTTTATGAAGGGATTGCGCTGGCAAAGCAGGAAGCGGTGGATTTCATACTGGCTGTCGGCGGGGGCAGCGCCATCGATTCCGCGAAGGCCATTGCATACGGTGCTGCGGATGAGGGAGAGGTGTGGGATCTCTATGAGCATATCCGGCAGGCAAAGGCTGCACTTTTCGTCGGGGTCGTGCTCACCATTGCGGCCAGCGGAAGTGAGATGAGCAGCAGCTCAGTCATCACAAAAGACGAGGGGATGGTGAAGCGGGGCTACAACAATAACCTGTGCCGTCCGAAATTTGCGATCATGAACCCGGAGCTGACCATGACGCTTCCCGACTACCAGACGGCTTGCGGCTGCACGGATATTCTGATGCACACGATGGAGCGCTACTTTACGAACGGCGGAAATATGGAGCTGACGGACACGCTGGCGGAGGCGCTGATGCGCACGGTCATGAAACAGGCGATCATTCTGCGGGACGACCCGAAAAACTACGACGCGCGCGCGGAGGTGATGTGGGCGGGAAGCCTCTCACACAACGGCCTGACCGGTTGCGGAAACGGCGGCGATGATTTCGCGACCCACGGACTGGAGCACGAGCTGGGCGGCATGTTTGATGTTGCCCACGGCGCGGGACTTGCCGCAGTCTGGGGAAGCTGGGCGCGCTATGTATACAGAGACTGTCTGCCGCGGTTTGTGCGCTTTGCGAAAGAGGTCCTGGGCGTGAAAGCGGACGGGACACCGGAGGAAATTGCCGTAAAGGGCATTGAGGCGATGGAAGCGTTTTTCCGGAGCATCCACATGCCCACGAGCATGAAGGAGCTGGGCGTAGAGCCGACAGATGAGCAGATGCGCAGGCTGGCGCAGATGTGCGCTGCTGCGGCGGGCGGAAAGAAGGGTTCCGCAAAGGTGCTTTATGAGGAGGATATGTACCGGATTTATCAGATGGCAAGATAAGAGCAGACATTTGGACAGCGTCGGCGAACAGGGGGCAGCGCGCCCCTGTGGTTCACCGGCGCTGTGTTTCTCTGCGGTAGAGTATCGCGGAGAAAACCGCGGTCACAAGCTCGGTGAAGCAAAAGGAAAGCCATACGCCGTCCGCGTCAAGGAAACGGCTGAAGAGATACGCGGCCGGAAGGATGACGACAATGTAGCGCGAGAGGGAGATGAGCAGGGACGGAAGTCCCTTCCCAAGACCCTCAAGCGCACCGGAGCAGGTGATGGATACGGCGGATACTGCAAAGCCGAGGCTGATGATGTGAAGCGCCCGCACGCCGATGGAGATGGTCTCGGCGCTCTCCGTAAACAGCCCGATGAGGTTTGCGGGGACGGCCCAGGAGAGGAGCGTTCCGACGAGCATGATGCCCACATTCATCGCCAGAGAGGTCTGGTATATTTTTTTGACGCGCCCGTGTTCCCCGGCCCCGAAATTGTAGCCCATCAGGGGACGAATGCCCTGAATCATGCCGTTGGCAGTCAGGTAGATAAAGGTCTGCAGCTTATAGTATACGCCGAGCACCAGGACGTATTTTTCTGAAAAGTCTGCCAAAAGTCCATTTAGGGCAGAGATCAGAAACGAGGGCAGCGCGAGGTTTAAGGTCGCGGAAATGCCGACAGAATAGATTTTCTTTAAGATCACCGCGTCCGGGCGCATATAGTTTCTGCGCAGCCGCACCGGATTCTTTCCGAATGCATAAAACAGCAGGTATGCCGCCAGATTGACGCACTGGCCGATGCCCGTAGCGTAGGCGGCGCCTGCGATTCCCATTTCAGGAAAGATTCCGATGCCGAAGATCATGAGAGGGTCCAGAATGATGTTTGTAATGCAGCCGCACATCATGCAGAACATGGTGATTTTCATTTTTCCCATGGCCTGAAAAATTTTTTCAAATGACAGGCCGGCTGCGATGATCGGAGCGAACAGAAATGCGCGGTTTGCGTAGGTCAGCGCCAGTGTGACGGTCTGAGGATCAGATGAAAAATTTTTTAAAAACAGCGGCATGACCAGTATGGAGACGAGGGAGAGCAAGACGCCATGCAGGAAGGCAAAGAGCGTTCCGAGTGTTGCAGCCTGATTTGCTTTTTCGCCCTCGTTTGCACCGAGAAACAGCGATATGCCCGCGTTGATGCCGATGCCGAAACCGATGGCAACGGCGTTGATCAGATTTTGAACCGGAAAAACAAGGGCCAGCGCGGTCATGGCGTTTTCACTGACCTTTGCCACAAAATAGCTGTCAACGATGTTGTAGAGTGCGTTGACTGCCATGGAAATGACCATTGGCAGCGACATGGACAGCACGAGGGGCAAAATTTTCCTTTCTTTCATAAATGTTTGTTCCATTTTTTAATCATTCCTTTCTGTTTTCTGTGTAAAAAAGAAAACCACGCGGCTATAAAAACAGCTGCGTGGCGAAAAAAAGATCTCTCTTTGAAAAATCCACTCCTGGAAAGGTTTTATGAAAAGTTTATACCACAAATTGCGGAAAAGGTCAATAAAAATTATGCCAAAAGATCGGAAATGCGGATACGCAGGTCATCTTCAACCGTATAAAAAATTTCCTGCATTGCGTCTATAGGCATACACCTTTGCATCATCATAACAAAATGTCAGATTTCGTGCAACCGAGTTTGCTTTTTTGCGTGTATTATAGGTAGTAGTAGGAGGTTACTTTTCACGGCCCGGGAACGAGCGCTGGCTGCGCGTTCCGTGAGAACATGATTCAGGGCGAACGGGCGCAGCCCTGGAGGAGGAAGGCAAAATGCCCGCGGCGAAGGCGAACGGGCGCAGTCATAGAGGAAAGGAGAACTGGCGATGGGAGACGAAGAGATTATCGCGCTCTACTGGCAGCGCGATGAGGAAGCTATCGGACAGACGAGGCTGAAATACGGGAGCTATCTGTCCAAAATAGCATACAATATCCTGTTTGACCGTGAGGACAGCGAGGAGAGCGTGAACGATACGTATTTCCGGGCGTGGAATTCCATGCCGCCGCAGAGGCCGAAGGCGCTGCCGGCGTATCTTTGCAAGCTGGCGAGACAGGCGGCGATCGACATTTTGAGGAAGCGCAGCAGCAAAAAGAGACAGCCGTCACAGTATATGTGCTCGCTCACAGAGCTGGAGGATTGTCTGTCTGACGGAAACCGGACGGAGCAGGATGCGGATTTACATTTGCTTGCCGGGGCAATCGGCGCATTTCTCATGACCGTTTCCGGGGAGGAGCGAAGCTTGTTTCTCAGCAGATATTATTTTGCGGATTCGCTGCGTGATGCGGCGGGATATCTTGGAATGAGTGAGTCGAAGGCAAAAAGTATGCTTTACCGCACCCGTATCGGGCTGCGCAGGTATTTGGAAAAGGAGGGATTTTTTGATGAAGCGTGAAAATATCAGCGATGCCCTGGCGTATCTGGACGAAGAGATCATCGAGCCGACGGCGCGGCTGCGGGCCGGATTCGAAGGCTGTGGCGGGGAACGTACGGACGGCTGCTGCGCAGACGGGCTGTCAGGAGAATCGGCTGCAATGGACGGTGTACCTGTGGACAGACTGCCGGAGGAGCATGCGGGGGCAGATAATAAAGGAGTGCAGGAAGGAGGGGTTGAGATGAATCAAAGGAGGAGAAAGCGAGGGCTTGGCGCGCTTGCGGCTGCGGCGTGTATGGGTATTTTGTGTGTGGCGGCTGCGGTGAGCCTGCGGATTTCCGGGAGGCCGCAGGAGGAGGTGCCGCAGGAGGGTTCCGGCGTGATGACAGGAGATGCGCATATGCCGGGCGGGGCGACGGTCACGCCGGGCGGGCAGACGGACGAAACGGAAAGAGGGATGCCTGCGGACACGGGCGATACGGAAAATGTGCCGGGTGATGTGGAGGAGGCGCCTCGGGAGTCGTTTGTTGCACCGGAATCGCTTTTTGCAGATGAGACGGATGGCATCACGGAAAACGGACTGATGATTGCAAGCATCCCGGTGGGGTCCTATGAGGCCGTCTACGAGGGTGTTGCTTCCGTCGGCAGCGACGTTCTGGAGAAAAGCCTCGGCGCGCAGGTTGCGGGCGCGGAAGGATTTTACGGACTCGGAGGGCACGAGGATCTGCAGTATGTGATCTCGGACAATGAGCAGGCCAAGATCAAAGCGTCGGACGGGGAGCGCTACATGCTCTGGGAGTTTCAGAGCTTTCAGGCCGAAAGTTACCCGTACAGCGATGTGTTAAAGCTCGTCTATGGGATGGAGCGCGCGGATACCATTGCAAAGCTTGTGGTGATGCCGCCTACCTTTGACAACACGGACGAGGGGCTTCGGATACAGAAAGAGATCGGAACATATGAGGTGACGGACCAGGACGATATCAAAGCGTTTTTTGAGATCATTTGGGGGATGACGTGTTACGGGAGCGATCACTGGGATATGATTGATTACGGAAGCACGGAAATGTCCGTGGACGGGGAAGGCGCGCACGATCCGGTGCGGCTGGCGCGCTATGTGACGCTTGTGAGTGAGAGGGGCTGTGCGATTGGCAGGCTCAAATACACCGCGGTCTCGGATATGTTTTACGAGTATGGCGGCGTCGCCTATGAGCCGCTTGAAAAGAAGCAGGCAGCGCGCATGCAAAAGCTGCTGGGCATTCAAAATTGAAAAAGGAAATCCTACAGGGATGGTAACAGTTCAGCCCGCGCCATTCGAGGAGGCGTCTGCGGCGCTTTCCCGCTGCTGACGCAGTTAACTTTGCTCATAATCGGGTGCTCCGTTCATCGACTGTGAGACGTGCTCATTCATGCAAGCATGATTCGCCTGTCTTACAGCCGATGGCTGAACTGTTACCAGGAAAATAAAGGTTTTACTGTACATTTCGGCAGTAGAGGTATTATAATATAAGAAACGGGGCAGTTACAAAAAAGCAAATGCTGTATGAAAGGTAGGTAAAACAGTTGGAACATGCATATGATACACTTTGTTTTCTCATGGAGCATCCGCAGGTAAGGCGCATGAAAAAATACAGGCATCACAAGCATACGAATACGTATAACCATTGCCGTCATGTGACTCTGAAAAGTCTCTGGATTATCCGGCACGCAAAAATCCGGGCGGATATGGAAGCGCTGATCCGGGGTGCGATGCTCCATGACTTCTATTTGTACGAAGCCACCACGTCGGATATTACCGGGTGGAAGCATGGGCGGACACATCCCGAGACGGCTCTGGGCAATGCCCAAAAGGAGTTTTCACTGAACCGGAAAGAGAAAAACATTATTTACAGCCATATGTGGCCTTTGTGTATCACGCACATACCGAAGTGCCGGGAGGCAGTGATCGTCTGTATCGCGGACAAATGGTGTGCCATCGAAGAGTTATTTTTGTGGAAGAAGAAAAACGCTTCCTAAGTATAACTCGATTTAAATACCTTGATGTTAGGTGCAGAATCTTTTTCTGAGAGTATTGCTTCCTAAACGCAGGCGCAGCGGTGGCTGCGCTGAGGATTGGGGAGCAGTGCTGTCGGGAAAACAGGCAGGCGAAACATAGGTTATTTCGTGTGGGTTATGCTAGAGCTTGTTTGACAATTGCTTTCCGGCAAATGGCGGGAATGAATTGTTAAACATGCTCCGGTTCTGATTTCGGAAGAAAAGGAGGAAGCCAAAACGCGAAGCGTTTTTAAAAATGGCTTCCGACGAAATGCCCGAGAGCGAAGGCGAACGGGCGCAACATTGAAAGGAGGGACAATATGCCTGAGATGAGCAAAGCGATTATCCCGCCTCATATGGGGGACAAAAGGCCCAGTGAGAAAATTTTGAAGCTGGGGAAAAAGATTACGGATGTGGCAGCACACAAGGTGAAAGGACTCACCGCCGACGACCCGGAGTACTGGGGTCTGGCGGAGATTGTGACTGAGGAGATGGCGGACATTGCTCTGAAAATGAAGGTCCGCCATCACTATAAAATCGAAGAGCTCTGGAAGATGAATCAGGTGCGGGAGAAGGACAAAGCGCATTTCCAGAAGGTGCTGGATGAAATGAGCTACATCGGTCTTCTGGAGTACGACTACGGCAATAACTACGACCACAACGGAGCCATCCCGGGGCCGAAGGAGCGCAGGTATGTACTGCCGTTGTTTGTGCCCGGCGCGGCGGAACTTTTCAACATGGAGGAAGGGCCGGAGGGAAACAAGCGTCTGCGGGAGCACCCGGCGCTGGCCAGCTTTTTTGAGCGCATGACTTACATACCTCTGGAGGGGCTGACTCATATGGTGCCGCCGGGCGGCGCGGGCATCGGCATGCATGTCATTCCGGTGGAGCAGGCTATCTCCATGGAGAACGGTACCATCGACCTGGAGCATATCTCCTACTGGCTGAAAAAGTATGAGGGGCATATCGGTGTGGGGCAGTGCTCCTGCCGTGCCAGCCGCAAGGTGCTGGGCGAGGGCTGTGCGGATGATGAGATGAACTGGTGCATCGGCGTGGGTGATTTTGCGGATTACTGCCGTGAGACCGGCAAGGGCCATGACATCACCTATGATGAGGCGATGGAGATTTTCCGCCGGGCGGAGGAGAACGGTTATGTACACCAGATCACAAACATCGACGGGGAGAACAAGATTTTCGGCATCTGCAACTGCAATGTGAATATCTGCTACGCCCTTCGGACCTCCCAGCTTTTTAACACGCCGAACATGAGCCGCAGCGCGTACACGGCCCGGGTGGAGAAGGACAAATGCGTTGCCTGTGGAAAATGTGTGGAGTACTGTCCTGCGGGCGCGGTGAAGCTGGGGCAGAAACTGTGCAAACAAAACGGGAAAGAGGTGCGCTATCCGAAGCATGAGCTTCCCGACAAGCTGGTGTGGGGCCGGGAAAAATTCGACGAGAATTACCGGGATAACAACCGGATCAACTGCTATGAGACGGGAACCGCACCCTGCAAGGCGGCGTGTCCGGCGCACATTGCGGTGCAGGGCTATATCCGTATGGCGAAGGAGGGTAAATACCGGGAGGCACTGGCGCTCATTAAGAAGGATAACCCCTTCCCGGCCATCTGCGGCCGGGTCTGCAACCGCCTCTGTGAGACGGCGTGTACCAGAGGAACCATCGACGCGCCGGTGGCCATCGACGATATCAAAAAGTATATTGCCGAGCAGGATCTGCACGAGGAAACGCGCTATATTCCGCCGGTTGTCATCGCGTCGAACCGTCATACGCAGTGGGAGCAGAAAATTGCCATCATCGGAGCCGGTCCGGCGGGCCTCTCCTGTGCATACTATCTGGCGGCGAAAGGCTACAAGCCGACCGTATTTGAGCGGCATGAGCGTCCGGGCGGCATGATGACCTACGGGATTCCTTCATATAAACTGGAAAAGAACGTCATCGAGGCGGAGATTGATGTGATCCGCGCCCTGGGCGTTGAGATCAGATGCGGCGTGGAGGTTGGAAAGGACGTCACCCTGGCCGGACTGCGGGAACAGGGCTATGAGGCGTTTTACATTGCCATCGGCTGTCAGGGCGGCAAGGTACCGGAGATTCCGGGCAATGATGCGGACGGCATCGGCGTGGCGGTAGAGTTTCTGCACCAGGCCGCAGAGCATCAGGACAGTGTTTTGGACGGCAGGGTCGTCGTTGTGGGCGGCGGAAATGTTGCGGTGGACTGTGCCCGGACGGCGGCGCGCTTCGGCGCAAAGGACGTGGCGATGTTTTGTCTGGAATCGCGGGAGGAGATGCCCGCATCCGGGGAGGAGATACACGAGACGCTTGCGGAGGATGTCACCATTTACAACGGCTGGGGGCCGCGGGAGATCGTAAAGGATGCGGACGGCAGGGTGTCGTCGGTGGTATTCCACAGGTGCACGGCGGTGTTTGACGCGGACGGAAACTTCCACCCGCAGTACGACGAGGGCGAGCTGATGACGGTTTCCTGCGATCATGTGGTATTTGCGGTGGGGCAGACCATCGAGTGGGGCGGCCTTCTGGAGGGCGAGGGCGTGAAGTTTGGGCTGGGCAATTACCCGGTGGCGGATTCCCTGACGTTTCAGACGGCGGCGGAGGATATCTTTGTGGGCGGCGACGTCTACACGGGGCCGAAGTTTGTCATCGATGCCATCGAGGCGGGCAAGAACGCGGCGGAATCGCTGAACCGCTATGTCCACAAGGGCGCCAGCATGACGATCGGGCGCAACCGGCGGGATTTCCATGAGCTGAACAAGGACGATATTCTCGTGGAAGGATACGATACCATCGGGCGTCAGGAGGCGAAAGCAGATGACAGCATTGACGCGAAGCATTCCTTCAGGGATGCCCGGGGCGTTCTGACGGAGGAGCAGGTGCACCTGGAGGCGGGGCGCTGTTTGAGCTGCGGCGCATCCGTCGTCGACGAGAACAAGTGTATCGGCTGCGGCATCTGTACGACAAAGTGTGAGTTCAACGCGATCCATCTGCACCGGGACCACCCCGAGTGCTCAAAGATGAGCAAATCTGAGGAGCGCTACACGCAGATCGCTGCCTATGCGGCAGGCCAGGCGGCTCACGCGGTCCTCGGCAAAGCGCCCGCGATAAAACATGCGGGCAAAAAGGGTGCGGAGGCAGTCCGAAAATGTGTGCACACGGCAGCGCATAGAGGGAAGCAGGCGGCGGCCACGGCAGCAGGCAAAGGAAAACAGGAGGCGGTTCTGGCATCGGATCGAGGGAAGCAGGCCGCAGCCGCGACAGCGGATGCGGGCAAAAAGATAGCGGCCGGGACAAAGAAGGCGGCAGCCTCAGCCGCAAAGCGGGGAAAGCGTAAGCGGCAGTGAAGCCGTTTCTCACGCGTCACCGCGGCAGACGTCCCCCTCCGCTTCACTGGGGCGGCCTGTCGTATCCAAAGGGCAGGCGGTGAAGAGTTGGATTATGTTTGACAGGCAGGAAGAGGTAATGGTAATATGATATCGTGACGAAAGGCTTCTGACCGACAGAAAGGAGAGATTATGAAAGTAAAAAAGGGAATTGGCTTGTGGGCTTGGGTGATCGTATTTTGCCTTTTTACTGGAATGTTTACCGGTGTAACCGCAGAGGCGGCTGAAAAGAAGGTGGCAAAGGTAGCGCTTGGCGGTACGCACAGCGCGGCGATCGATACGGAAGGCGGCCTTTGGCTGTGGGGAAGCAATGAGAGCGGGGCGATCGGAAACGGGAAAAAAGGAGATAACCTGTGTGAGGGTACGCCAATCAAAATTATGAGCGGTGTAGCTTCAGTGTCTCTAAGCCACGGGAGCACGTACGATGCCCACAGCGGGGCAGTGACAAGGGACGGAAGCCTCTACATGTGGGGAGGAAATGATTTTGGACAGCTTGGCGACGGAACCACTACGGACAGGCTGAAGCCGAAGAAAATCATGGACGGCGTATCCGAGGTTGTATTGGGTCCGAGAGTAAGCGCGGCGATCAAGAAGGACGGCAGCCTCTGGGTATGGGGAATGCGAGCAAATGGTGTCCTGGGAGGTGTCGGGACCGGCAACAAACAGCTGACGCCGGTAAAACTTCTGGATGATGTGGTACAGGCGGATTTTGGAGATTCCCATGGCGCGGCGCTGAAAAAGGACGGGTCTCTTTGGATGTGGGGTCACAGTGCGGACGGTCGGCTGGGCGGCGTGAATGGAAGTAAACCGGAAAAGGTTATGGATGGCGTTAAACAGATTTCTTTAGGGCATGCCCACAGCGGGGCGCTCACAACGGACGGAAAGCTTTACCTGTGGGGAGGAAACGATCATGGACAGATCGGGGATGGAGGAAGCGAGCGCAATATCAGGGAACCGAAGCTGGTCATGGACGATGTCGCACAGTTTTCTCTGGGCCAGTGGGCCAGCGGTATTGTCAAAAAGGACGGAAGCCTCCTCATGTGCGGATACAATACGTACATTAGCTTTAACGAGAAAACGCCGGTAAAAATTGCGGACGGGGCGGCTGTTGTGGAGCTGGGCGATACCCACAATGCGATGATCAAAAAGAACGGAAGCCTCTGGAGTTGGGGTGCCGGATGGCGCGGCCAGTTGGGGGACGGTACCGTGGGCCAGAATGGGATTGGGCATGATGTGAAAACACCCGTCAAAATTTCCCTGGGTAAATCGAGTGTGAAACAGGAGCTTCCGAAAAAAGGCAGCACTTTCACAAGCTCAAATATTACATACAGAGTGACAAAATCCGATGCGAAAAAGGGAACGGTCACGCTGGCACAAGGCGACCGAAATAAAACGTCGGCTGTGATTCCCGCCACGGTAAAGAAAAATGGTTATACCTTTAAGGTGACACAGATTTCTGACAGGGCTTTTTATAATTATACGAAGCTGAAAAAGATAACGATCGGAAAGAATGTTACCAGTATTGGCTCGCAGGCTTTCCAGGGCTGCAAGTCACTGAAAACCATTCAGATCAAGTCAACCGTCCTGAAAAAGGTCGGCGGAAATGCCTTAAGCGGTATTCACAAAGAGGCAGTGATTAAGGTTCCCGCTGCGAAGCTTGGGGATTACCGGAAGCTGTTAAAAAATAAAGGACAGGCTTCTACTGTAAAGATCCAGAAATAATAATCGGAGAGGCAGCTCTGGTATTTTCCTGGGCTGCTTTTCCTGCTTTTGGCAGCGACATGCAATTGATACTGACAGGCATCGAAATTTGCCGGCGAAGCCGACTCGCGAGCGCCAGTATTCTGAACCATATGGAAAATACCCTTGTGCACTGAGGGTATCAGCTCCTGTGAGCACAGAAAGAAACAGGAAGCAACAATTTTTTTCTTGCAACCGGACGCGGATTGTATTAAAATAAGAATAGCTATGAACCTTGCAGAGGTAAACAATTGGATGAGGGGATTATTAAAGTATGATAAAACGTAAAAATAACAGCAGTCAGGTACTTATGGATGCGATCAGTGAGGCAGAGCAGAAGGTTACCAGCGTTTCGCCCAGCTGGACGGGCAATGTCAGCGAGCAGTCGTTAAAGGGCGAGTTGAAGCAGTTGGTTGAGAACGAGGTGCGATTATCAGATGCGGCCAAACATTTAATGAATGCCACAAGCTCGCTGAGTTCCTTTGATGTTGGCATGAGCCACATCTCTCAGCAGCTCATGAAATATGCATCCACTCTGGCAGAAGTCAGTGACTCCAATCTGGCGATCGTGGAGGAGACCACGGCGAGTTTGAACGTGGTTGACAATCATGCGAAAATGGCTTTTGAAACCATTCAGGAACTGAGCGCGGATGCGAAATCCCTCGCGGGAAAGACCGAGGAGAGCAAGCATCTTTTGCAGAATGCCAGAAAGCTGAAAGATGAGCTGGTTGAGGATATGCGCGTGATGGCGAAGGAAATGGCAGATCTGATGCATCTCGTGGGCGAGGTCAACGAGATCGTGGATAAGGTGCAGTCCATCGCCGGGCAGACAAACCTTCTGGCGTTAAACGCTTCGATTGAGGCGGCGCGTGCCGGCGAGATGGGAAAGGGCTTTGCGGTGGTTGCGGACGAGGTGCGCAAGCTTGCGGACGATACGAACGAGCAGCTTGTGGATATGCGCCAGTTTGTGAGCCAGATGAACAAGGCGACGGAGGAGAGCAAGACCAGTCTGGAGAAATCCGTGACATCCGGCGACCGCATGGGTGAGATGATCAACGGCGTGGCGGACAGTGTGCGCGATAATGCGGAGCAGCTCAGTGAAATGGCGGAGAATGTGCATGGCATGAGCATGTCCATCGAGGAGATCCGGACGGCCATCCATGAGATTAATACTGCGATGGATGCGTCTACCGCGGATGCGGAGCAGATGGCAAATATGACCACAAACCTCAGCGACGATGCGTCAAAGAGCGTGGATTTTGCAAAGCAGCTGGGACAGATTGACGATGAACTCTCTGCGATTGTTGAAAATGTCTATCAGGGGTTGGAGCGTGGACGCCGCGCACCGAAAAATGACGAGATCATTGATATTCTGGAAAAGGCAAAGACGGCCCACACGAACTGGCTGTCAGTTTTAAAGGGAATCGTGGACGAGGGAAAAGAGGCTCCGATTCAGGTCAACCCGAAAAAATGTGCCTTTGGTCATTTTTATAATGTGTTGTCCTTAGAAAACCCTGAGATTTCCAGAGAGTGGAAGCAGATTGGAACGCTTCATGGGTCGCTTCACACCATGGGCCAGAGTGTGCTTTCCCGGCTGAGTCAGGATCTTGATGCAAGGCTTGCACTGTACGATGAGGCTGTGGAAGTGTCCAAAAAGCTCATATCTGTGATTGATGACGTGATCCAGAAGCTGCAGCGGATGAAGAGCGAAGGGCGTGAAATATTTTCATAGGTTTTCACAGGAAATGGATACAGGAAAGAAGAAAAAATTTGCACTGAATATTTTGTTATTCTTGACCATAATGGTTTTAACAATATGGTTTGTATTCCGTGAGGAAGATTTCGGAGCGGTTTTCACCGCGATGAGGCAGATGTCTTTGTGGCATCTGTCTCTTGCGGTCGTGATCGCTCTGTTTTTCGTGGCTATGGAGGGCATTATGATCTGGTATCTGCTCCGCTCCATTGACGGAACAAGCAGTCTTTCGAGCTGTATCAGCTGCTCTTTTATCGGATTTTTGTTTTCTGGCATCACGCCCTCGGCCACCGGCGGTCAGCCCATGCAGCTCTATTATCTGAAAAAGGACGGAAATTCCTGGTCGCTCAGCTCTGTGGTGCTCATGACGGTGGCGCTTATGTACAAGCTGGTGCTGGTGCTTTTTGGCGCAGGGATTCTGGTTTTCTGGAACAGGCCCTTAAAAAGTTATCTTGGCATATTTTATTATCGGCTGTTTTTGCTGGGTATGATTCTCAACACAATGCTTGTTGTAGTGCTTTTGATGGTGATGTTTACGCCGTCCGTCATACGGTTTCTGACCGGAAGGCTGGAGTGGCTGGCAGTGAAGCTGCATCTTCTGAAAGAGGCCGGCTCGAAAAAGGCCCGCTTGGATCACTTTATGAGCAGCTACGAGGAGGCCCTGCATTTTTTGAAGGAGCACCGGGGAAAGATGTTTGTGGTGCTTCTCGGGACGGTGGTGCAGCGCGCGGCTGTGTTTGCGCTGACGTATGTGGTGTATCGCGGGATGGGCATGAGCGGGACAGAGCTAACAACGATTATGTGGCTTCAGGCGTCGGTGTATATCGCGGTGGATATGCTTCCGGTTCCAGGCGCCCAGGGCATCACGGAGGCGATGTATAGGCGGGTGTTCCGGGATATTTTTACCGCGGGCCATGTCACGGCTTCCATGTGCATCAGCCGCGGCGTGAGCTTTTATCTGATGATTCTGGTGGGGATCGCGGTGACGGTGTATCAGTTTTGCATTAAGAAATGGACTGGGGCGGATTAATTTTGTGCTTTTAGAATTTGATATAATTCTGGCGAAAGGAGATCGTGAATATGGATCTTCGAGTATGAAATTATTTTTCTCCCTTTTTAGAATTGTGTACCCAGATGGATTTTTTTTGACATGGGAGAAACAGCGTTTATATTATATGCAGCGATATATCTTGTTTTAGGGGTTGTTGCCATGCTAATTTCTATGGTTATCAATAAAAAGGTAATAGAGCACAAGCAGGAGTAGAGCAATAATGAAAAAAATGGCATTGATTTTAGGCATTATTTTTCTGATTTATAGGTGGCGGATATGTCCTTATGAATCATGGACAAGTAAATGCCGGATATGCAGTTGTACCGGGAATTTGGGCTATCATATGTTTCGGATATTATCGAAGAGGAAAATAATATTCACCAAAATTTTTCGGATAAGCAGCGGGAACACTTTTCCGTAAAGGGAGCAACTTGTATAAACATACACGAAAAGTAGTTCCAATATACAGCGGGAACACTTTTCCGTAAAGGGAGTTATTTTTTAGCAGCAGCCAGAGAGGAAAACGTTACAAGGGCAGCGCAGATTCTGTTTTAGCAGAAAAGGATCGGATTTAACCGGAGGACTTGACAGGGGAACGGCTGATTGCCGCTACCGGGAATGGAGCAGCCCTTACTGTTGCGGGGACCGCGGGAGTTCTTGCCGCGGCGATTGGGATTTCGCCAAACGATATTGTAGTAAATGCGGCAGAGAAAATAGAATTTAATCATCCAAATGCTCAGAAAGTCCCAGCCATTTGACAGGGACTTTCTGAGCATTTTAAAAATTCATCAGCACTTTTCCAGCGCCTGTGCGATATCCGCAAGCAGATCCTCGATGTCCTCGAGGCCGACGCTGATGCGCACCAGCTCTGCGGGGACTCCGGCCTCTTTCAGCTGCTCGTCCGTCATCTGGCGGTGCGTGGAGGAGGCGGGGTTTAAGCAGCAGGTGCGGGCGTCCGCGACATGGGTCGCAATGGACGCAAGACGCAGGTTTTTCATGAAGATGCTGGCCGCTTCCCGTCCGCCTGCGAGTCCGAAGGAGACAACGCCGCAGCTGCCGTTTGGCAGGTATTTCATGGCGAGAGCGTGGTAAGGGTCGTCCGGCAGTCCGCAGTAATTGACATAGGCTACCTTCGGATGCGCGTTTAAGAATTCCGCGACTGCCTGCCCGTTTTCGCAGTGACGTTTCATGCGCACATGCAGGCTCTCAAGCCCCAGGTTTAAGATGAAGGCGTTCTGGGGGCTTTGGATGGAGCCGAGATCACGCATGAGCTGGGCCGTACATTTTGTGATAAATGCGCCTTCGTTTCCGAAGCGCTCCGCGTAGGTGATGCCGTGATAGCTCTCGTCGGGGGTGGTAAGCCCCGGGTATTTGTCCGCGTGTGCCATCCAGTCAAAGTTCCCGCTGTCAACGATGGCGCCGCCGACGCCGGCACCGTGTCCGTCCATGTATTTGGTGGTGGAGTGGGTGACGATGTCCGCGCCCCATTCGATGGGACGGCAGCCAACGGGCGTCGCGAAGGTGTTGTCCACGATCAGCGGTACGCCGTGGGCGTGGGCTGACTTTGCAAATAACTCGATATCCAGCACCGTCAGCGCGGGATTGGCGATGGTTTCTCCGAACATGGCTTTCGTGTTCGGCCGGAAAGCGGAATTTAATTCCTCCTCGGTGGCGGTGGGAGAGACGAAGGTCACGTCAATGCCCATACGCTTCATCGTGACGGATATCAGGTTAAAGGTGCCGCCGTAAATGCTGCTGCTGGAGACAATGTGGTCGCCGTTTTCGCAGATGTTGAACAGCGCAAAAAAGTTTGCAGCCTGTCCGCTGGAGGTGAGCATCGCTGCCGTGCCGCCCTCAAGCTGAGCGATCTTTGCAGCCACATAGTCGTTGGTGGGGTTTTGCAGACGGGTATAAAAATAGCCGCTGGCCTCAAGGTCAAATAATTTACCCATGTCTTCGCTGGTGTCATATTTAAAGGTCGTGCTCTGGACAATGGGGATCTGGCGGGGTTCTCCGTTTCCGGGGGCATAGCCGCCCTGAACGCATACGGTGTTTGTTTTCATCTGATGGAATCCTCCTGATTTGGAATGTGTTGCATGGTAATATTCTAGCATTAGAGGTGGATTTTCACAACACTTTTGTGATAAGATAGTAAACGTAACGTTTTGATAAACAATCAGGAGATTAATTATGAGTGAAGAAAGAAAGCCCACCGTTTATCTGGTGGACAGCGAAAATGTTAACGATGCGTGGATTGCTCTCGCGACGCATATGGAGGAGGATGACGAGATTCTCGTTTTTTATACGGAGAAAAGTCCCCATATGAGCTATGAAAAAGTGATCGAGCTGACACGCGTCTCTGACCGTCCTGTCCGCTGGATCAAATGTGTGGAGGGAAACAACGCACTGGATTTCCAGCTTGTAACGGAGCTGGGCGCCCGGGTGGCAACGGAGCCGGATTGCGATTTTGTCATTGTCTCAAACGATAACGGCTTCGATGCGGCGGTTAAGTATTGGGTGTCACGAAACATTGCGGTGCGCCGCATGAAGAGTGTGGACTGCAGGCAGTTTGCCCGGACAAGCAAGGAGAAAAAGGCGCGTGAGGAGAAAAAAAAGAGGAAGGAACAACCGGTTTATGTGCCTGAGCCGGAAGAGGAAATCCTTGCAGCGGTGGAGCAGGAGGAAGCGCCGGTATTCCTGCCGGATATCGAACGGCTCAGCCGGTCGATTCAGATGACGAAGCTGACGCTTTTCCATGATGCCTTTGTGTGCATGTATGACCAGGAGATCGGGGACGAGATCTATTATTACATGAAGGAGCACAGGCAGGAGCTGGGGCATCTGTCAGACAACTATCTGCCGAAGCGCAAGGCGCGGGTGAAAAACTATTTCAACGTAGCGCTGGATCATGCGGGGAGTGACGGCACCGAGGCAGATGCGGTGATGGAGATCTACAACCACATGGATGAGCCGAAGAAAAATCTTCAGAAGCTCAACGTGGAGGCTGTGAAAAAATTCGGGCAGGAGCAGGGCAGCAGCTATTATAAGGTGCTCAAAAAGCATATTAAGATCATGAGTAAGCTGTAGCCGGGAAGCAGGTATAGCCGAGCTTCCGTTTACCGGAAAGAAGCCACAGCATGATTTTTGGTCTGCCGGGGAGAGATCATAGCATGTATTTTGGTCTGCCGGGGAGAGGTTACAGCATGTATTTTGGTCTGCCAGAGAGAGGCCATAGCATGGTTTTTGGTCTGCCGGGGAGAGGCCATAGCATGGTTTTTGGTCTGCCGGGGAGAGGTTACAGCATGTATTTTGGTCTGCCAGGGAGAGGTTACAGCATGTATTTTGGTCTGCCGGAAAGAGGCCACAGCATGTATTTTGGTTTGGCGGAAAGAGGTCATAGCATGTATTTTGGTCTGCCAGGGGGAGATCATAGCATGTATTTTGGTCTGCCAGGGGGAGATCATAGCATGTATTTTGGTCTGC
>CASCGD010000034.1 GCA_949132985.1 uncultured Lachnospiraceae bacterium | reverse complement strand
TACTTTTTCCTTTTTTTGCTGCCGTATCAGCGACAGCTCATTTAATATACCACGCGATTTGTCATCTGTCAACAATTTTTTCAAACTTTTTTTAAAAACTTTTCAGAAGCAATCTCGTGAACGGAGAAGGGGGGATTTGAACCCCCGCGCCGCTGTTAACGACCTGCACCCTTTCCAGGGGTGTCCCTTCGGCCAGCTTGGGTACTTCTCCACGCTTTGCCCGAATCTCTTCGGCGTATTCTAATTTCATTTATAGTAAAGAAGCATCTTCTTCATACTATACATGAAAATAATCAGCCTGACATGCAAACTGATTATCAAAGCGGAGAGGGTGGGATTCGAACCCACGCGCCCTTGCGGACAAACGGTTTTCAAGACCGCCTCGTTATGACCACTTCGATACCTCTCCGTGTTGCAAACTGCTTTTGCGCAATCAGCGAATATAATATTAGCATCTGCTTCCAGATATGTCAAGAACTTATTTGCAAATTTTTCAAATTTTATGAGCCATATATAATAATGCCCCTCTGCTTAGCAATGCTGCAGGTTTGATACCCCGTTGCTTGCAGCGAAGGCTTTGATTCTACACAATCTGCTGCGATATTTAACCGCCAGAGTAATATATACTGCATGATCCGAGAAGTGAAAGCGCCTGTTAATTTTCACTTATCAATCCTGATAATTTACATTAAACAGTGGTATACATATACTTATTAATAGTTACCTCGTTCGATTTACAGCTTAAATCTGTTTTGGACGGTTGTTATACATGTTTATAAAGAAACCTGTCAATTATATTTAGGAAATGCCACGATAAATCTTTTACATTTTTAATCAGGCAATCCAACACCTACCATACACTATTACATTCAGCGAAAGGAAGAATTATGATACTAAAAGTTGACCAAAGAATTCACATGTTACGGGAACAATCAGGTATGACTCAGCAGGACTTAGCTCTGCGGCTTGGCGTTACACGCTCAAGCGTTAATTCCTGGGAAATGGGTATTTCAACTCCCACAACCGAAAAAATTGCGGAAATGTCACTCGTGTTCAAAACCTCCGCGGATTACATTCTTGGCATATCGTCCGAGAAAACATTACAATTAGACCATTTTACAATGGATCAGCAGGAGCTTATCTATCGAATCATCCAATATTTTGACAAGACATCAGACAATCCGCCAAAGGTTGAGAAGCGGAAAAAGAAAAAATGAGTTGGTGCATCTAAAAACACAAAAAAGCGTTTCCGGTGTTTTTAAGCCGGAAACGCTTTGATCATTTGATTACTGATTTTCTCTCGTAAAGACAATACTTATTTGCTGCACGACCTTGTATCATCCGTGCTTCTGTAGCAGTTCAGATATCTTCACTGTCATTTTTTCTTCTTCGGCACCCGCTCCGGGCTTCCCATAAATTCCTCCATCGTAGCATTCCCCTCCTGATTAATACCAGAACGGCGCAATACCTTGCCAATTGTCAGAAGTATTATCCTCAAATCAAACAAAAAAGACTCTTTCTTTACATACTCAATATCGTACTCAAACTTTTGCTCCCACGAAATCGCATTACGCCCGTTCACCTGCGCCCATCCGGTAAGCCCCGGACGCACGTCATGCCGATGTCGCTGACGTTTGTTATAACGGGGAAGATACCGCACCAGAAGCGGACGCGGGCCTACAATACTCATGTCGCCAATAAAAATATTCCAAAGCTCCGGCAATTCATCCAGACTTGTAGCGCGAAGCATTCGGCCAAAATCTGTGAGACGCTCCTCATCCGGAAGCAGTTCCCCCTTCTCATTTCGCGCATCGGTCATACTGCGGAATTTATACATCCGAAAGATCTTTCCATATCGACCCGGACGCTCCTGAGAAAAAAACACCGGTTTTCCGAGTTTCACACGCACAAGAACCATCAGCACAAGATAGACCGGCGCGAGCACCAAAAGCGCTACGCCGGAAAGTATCACATCTATACATCTTTTTATAGCTCGATCATACATGAACACCCTCCAAAATCTTCTTTGCAAACGCCGACTCACACTACCAGCACATCTTTCCCCTCAAACACAAATCCATGCCTGTGAATCCGCTCTTCCTCTCAGATGAAATCCCTGCTTTCCCATCATTCTTTAATAAACGACGTTTTGTCCGCATAAAACCAATCATTCGCTATAATCGGTTCAAAACTCTGTAGCCCGATCGCAACCGTTCTGCCCATAATCGTACGCCTCTCTCTAAAACACCTGCCATACTCTTTCCACAGCAACCACAAAGAATCACTTCACAGATGCCTGCTCATTCTACCAGTACTTCTTTCCCCCGCAAATACACTTTACCTGACAATTACTTTCCTTGTCAGCATCTCATATAAATGATATCCGTCCCAAATCAAATCAAAATCCATAGTCCTGCCAATCGGCACGATGCGGTCGATCCCCGAAAACCGTTCGGATAAAAGCGTGTCAAACATTCCCGGATCACCCAGATATCCGATTGTCTGGCATCTGCTGCCGCTGACAGGTAAAAGCTCCCTTAAGTCATCGCAGACATATTCATAGAAAAACCCTGAGTTTTCACGATAATCCATCAAATGCCCGTCCAGCTTTGAAACCGCGATCCGCACCAGCCGGTTATCCGCTGCAGTGTCCGCACGGACCGGCCTCCACTCCTCATGCCCTGCGGCGGCAAGATACGCCGTCGTCAGCTTGTTTACCGCCTGAATCGGCCTTATCGCGTATTTCTGCTCCACCTGCTCCCACAAGTGCCTCCAGAAGAGCTCTGCCGCCTCTGCCTGCTCCTGCGCCGACGCGCCGTGCGCATACCACACGACCATGCGCGGCGATGTGCAGGCATTCTGATCGGTGAGATATGTGTCATTATAAAAATCCAACGCCGCCTTCTCTTTATCCTCACAATGCAGATAGGACCATACATCCACCACCGCCAGGGAATACCGGTCCGCAAAGCAGACATCAAACGCCCTTGCCTTCAGCGGCGACTTGCGAATCTCACGGATCGTCACATCCCCTCCCCAGATGATGCGTGTGTCCGCAAGCTGTGAGAGCGCGTCATTGACTGCCTGATCGTGCCCGTAGCGCACGAGGCAGATCTCCTCCTGCCACGCGCGGTATTCCTCCAGCGTTTCAGAGAGCGTCCGGTTTAAAAGCCTGATCTGTGGAAAATCCTTTGACGGGACGCGGACAATGTTTGCATTGCCGGTCAGAAGTCCAGCTGCAAGCGAATAGGCATAATTAACCGCAACATTCGACGGCGCAATGTGAAACGCCACCCCGCGTCCCCGTGCAATGCTCCTCTCGTCCACAAACCTGCCCCGCATTTCTGCGACATTTGCTTTGCGGATCCAGAATGCAAACGTGACAACATCCGGATAGCTGCGGCTCTCGGGTGCTTTTAAGATCCGGTGCGACCAGTCGTTTAAAAGTACTGTCACCTCTTCCGCAAACGGCACCCTTCCGCCTCTTTCGGCCATCCCGCAAATCGTCTGTGCAGTGCCGACCTCATAATTTATCTTATCGAAAATCTGCTGCATATGTGTCACTGCACCCCCTTATCTCGGCATTTTCCAACCGTCCTAAGATTTTGAAATACTTTCCTCTTCTACCGCAAGGACAGTCGTCCTTCCCCAGCAGGATTCCCTCGTCCTCCGTCAGAAGCAGATGCCCCGGATAAGATTCGGGAATTGCCGAAACGGTTTCAATGATTCCTTTATCCCCTACGCCGCACACCGTAAAATCATCCGGATTGCGGATAATTACGTCAGAAAAGATGCTGGCATGGAGATGCCCGCATTCACACTGCATGTAAATGCACCCCGTCTGCTCCACCATCCCGTAATAATCATGAATGTGGTCCAGTCCGCACACCGCCAAAAGCCGGCGGTGGAACTCTTCCGGTGAAACTGCCTCGCTGGTCAGCTTCTTCCAGCCCCCGCCATGAATCAGAATCCCGTTTGAAAAATCAAACCGTTCTCCTTCCTCTCGCTCCAGCCGCAGCAGCTCCTTATAAAAATGCTGCCATACCATGAACGTAAACCCGAACATCAATATGCGCTGTCCGCTGTGCCGTTCAAGGAATTGCCGCACGCCGTCGATATCCAGCTTCATCTCATCCGTCAGGGCATACGTCCGGTCCGCCCCGAAAATAGAAAACCCGAGAATGCCCGCTCCTCTGGCCGAGAACATCAGCCGGTTTTTAACCACGGACGGGCAGTCTAAAATCAGCATCGGCATGCGCGCGCTTCCGATAAAATCAGATACGATCTTTACCATCGTTTTCTGCTGGTTAGCCGCAGTCTGGCGGTCCAGAAAAATTTTTGAGACGCGCTGCCCGGTCGTCCCTGAGGATGTCATCGTCTTGAACACAGCTTCCTTTGGCACACTCGCAAGCTCCAGCTCTTTAAAAAGCCGAACAGGCAGAAACGGCAGCTCCTCATAAGAAACTGCCTCCCGCAGACGCTCCTGCGTCATACCGACACTGTCCATCATATTTTTGTAGAGCCTGCAATGCGCCATATGATGCGCGGTGAGATCCGTCAGGCGTTTTGTCAGCAGCTTCTGTTTCTGACTGTGATCCAGGCTGTAAGGCTCATATTCTAATAACTCGCTATATTCCATCTTCTATCTCCATGCTTTCACATACTGCAATCGTCCATTTAAGGTCCGCTTGCAGCAACGGGTGGGATCCACATATTTTATGGACCTTGCAGCAGGCGCCCCTGCGGCTGACCCTGCAAAGTCCCCTGCCAAACCGTTACGATATCCGGACCATGTCCATATCCGCATTTTTACAGTCCGGACGGCACACGCTGCCCGCTGCCCGGCCCGCTTTGCTCCAATTCCCGGTACAAGACCTTCCCCGCATCATTTTTCGGTATCTCCTCCACCGGATAAACTGAAAATGCACTCATATGAAGCCCGGTTTTTTCGGACACAAAACTGCGGATCTCGCTATCCTTCCCCTCGGCCGTCACATAAATTTCCACATGATCGTCCCAGCCGCTGCTTGCACAGTCCAGATCCGGAAACTTACGCTTAACCATCCGGTCTAATTCATCCAAATTGAGCCGATTTCCGAATACCTTTAAAAACCGTTTTTTCCGTCCAACAATATAAAAATAGCCGTCCGCATCGCATTTCGCCATATCCCCGGTTTCCAGTATGCCGTGACGGGTGTCCCCCTTTGCCAGGTCGTCCCTGCACTCGGCATACCCGAGCGTCACATTGTCACCCTCGTAGACCAGCTCACCGACAACCTCCGGTTCCGTGATCCGTTTTCCGCCCACATCGCGCAGCCATAAACGGCCTCCCGGAATCGCAATTCCCATACTTCCATATTTGTCAAGCGACAGCTCATGCGGCAGATATGCCATGCGCGCGGTCGCCTCCGTCTGCCCGTACATAACGACAAAATGCTTCCCGTGCTCCTTCGCATACTCCGCGAATTTTTTGTGAAGCTCCGGCGAAAGCTTTCCGCCCGCCTGCGTCATCGTCCTAAGCGACGGAAGCTCCATCCGGAAAAACCGCAGCCGCTCCAGCATCTCATACGTATACGGAACCCCGCCGAAGGATGTTGCCTCCGCTTCCTTCAAAAACTTCCAGAACTCCTTCTGCATCAGCCCGTAATCCGTCAAAAGAACCGCCGCCCCCACCATCAGATGGCTGTTGATGATGGACAATCCATACGTATAATTCATAGGAAGCGTCGTAATCGGCCGTTCCGTCTCATCCAGCTTGAGATATTCTACAATCGAGCATGCGTTTGCACGAATATTCCGGTAGCTCTGGCGTACAAATTTCGGGCTCCCGGTCGAACCGGACGTTGTGAGGAGCAGTCCAAGCTCCGGGTGCATCTTCGTATCCCCTGCATGCGCATTTTGCAGCAGCACATAACCCGCATCCGAATAGACCCTCCGCATGCCCTGTGGCTCATCCTGCATCGACTCCGGCAGCCACACATATTCCGGCTGATAGTGCTCCAGTAAATCGTGCAGAAGCTCCCGCTCCAGATGCGCATTTAAAAGCACCGGCACAATCCCATGCTCCAGAAACGCCGTATACCCCAGCACGGAGCCGATTGAATTTGTGCACAGCGAAAAGACAAGGCACCGCCTGCCGACTGCATCCGCAAGGCCCTTTCCGCGGCCGGCCAGCTCCCGGTATGTCACGGATGTCCCTGCGTCGTCAATGAGCGCTGTCTTGTCGGAAAATTGTTCGAGGTTCCACAATTTCATAGTTTCTCCTTTACAAATATCCTCTCAGCCTACTAAATACATCCTTCCCTTCAAACGCAAATCCACTTCCCAAGCTCGGTGTGGCAAATTCCAGATAGGATGATAGCCTTTACCATAATAGCAAATAAGAAATATTCCTGCATACTAATGTTTGACACTTTGCCAAATCGTCTGAGACAGATAAACCGATCACCTCTGCTCTTCCCATAACTATTACGTCTCTTTCTCCAAAAGCTTTACATATTCTTAATATGTCTCATTTTACAATCTGTAATACCTATTGAACCCGTTCTCGGGGGACTGCATATAAAACAGCGTCAACCGTCATTGGCTTATGGCACCGGAAATAAAAATCATAATCTGCAACCAGCTCATTCACAAACTCATAGATATTAAAAATATCATCCCTTTTATGGTATGCCGAAATCATCAGAATCGGACGATCCCTTTTGATTGTATGTACCGCTCCCTCAAGCGCTTTCATCTCCGATCCTTCAATATCCATCTTAATAAGCGTGATCTTTTTTTCTCCAGATATATGATCAATGGAATCGACATGAACTAGCATTTCCCCTTGATCGCTTATACTTGACATCATATCTCCCTGCTGAGCAAACGACAATTGTGCCTGACGGTCATAAATGCCAACCGGATAGGTTCGAACATCTCTTATCCTATTTTTTTCGATATACGCCAGCAGATCGGCATAGTTTTTCTCATCCGGTTCACAGGCTATGATAGAATCGTACGCATCGCCCCGCAATTTTAGAAATGCTGCTATACTGTCCCCATTAAACGCACCGCAGTCAAACAGGACGTCATTCTCCAAATATTTCCAAGGCGCATCGCAAAAGAAATATTGAGGCAATACCGCGACATCCCTGATTTCATCACATTCACCCTGAATCTTCGCATGGATAAATGCGTCCATGCTCCTTTTCGATATGTCATCAGCCAGTAAATTTCTCACGGAAATAAAACGCTCTCTATTTGCATCAAAATATTCCGTTGAAAGAATCTCTGTAAAATAAGATTCATAACAATCCATGATAGAATACACTTCTTCACAGCCAGCCCATTTTCTTATAATATCAGCGTCATCCATAAAATATGCGCCTAAAAAGCCGCGGATCAGTATATATTTCTCTACGTTGTCAAGAAGCCACTGCTTCTCTACCCCCCCCCGCATTTGAACGCCCGTCATCCGTCACAAAGCCAGATACAGTGATCCCCTCCCGCGCCAGTTTCTTATTGGAAAACATAGCAACTTCCCCGTTTCCCCATATATAGATCGGCAGATTCGTCTGTCGTAGCTTATTATAAACATCCTTCATCTTCATATTCGTGCCTCCAAAAAATATTTACAACTATTGAAACTCAACCCCGTAATCATCCTTTGCCAACAATTCCTTCCCCTTCTCATAGGAGCTGAAATCGATGATATCATCCGTGTCCATCATAATATCAAATGCATCCTCCAGCGCCGCGATCAAAGCCATGTGTCCGACCGAATCCCATGCGTCGATATCCTGATAGTTGAGCCCTGCCAGCTTGTCTTCCTCAATTTCAAACGTCTCCATAAATGCCTTGTTATAAATCTCTAAATTTGTCATGCTTCTGATTCTCCTTTTTGTATTCCACTTTTTTCTATGTCAGTTTATTTCTATGTCAGTTTATTTCTATGTCAATTTATCGCAAACAACGCTGACAATATGCTCGACTGTCAGACCGCTTTGCTCCAGCATATAGGAATAATCCCCGGCCTTCATGTAGCGATCCGGTATTCCAAACATCAATAACGGCGCTCTCTGATCCATTTGCGCAACATATTCTGCGACGGCCGAACCGAGTCCGCCGATTTTCCCGTGCTCCTCTATGGTGACAAGAAGCTTTGACAAGCCGCACACATCATCCAGACACCCCGTATCCAATGGCTTTAATGTATGCATGTCGATCACGCCCGCCTCGATTCCCTTTGTCTTTAATGTATCGGCCGCTTCCAGTGCCAATGCGACCATACTGCCTGTCGCGATAAGCGTTACATCTTTGCCCTTCCTCAACACATTTGCCCGGCCAATCTCATACACACCGGACTCTTCATACACGATGGGCATATTCGGTTCGCCTGTCAGGCGTATATATACCGGCCCGTCCCACTCCGTAGCCGCATAAACCGCCTGTGTGAGCTGTCCGCAGTCCGCCGGAGACAATATCGTCATTCCCGGAATGCTTCTCATGAATGCCAGATCCTCATTGCCATAATGTGAATTGCCAAGCGAACTCATGGAAACACCGCTTCCCAGCGCAACCGTTTTCATATTCAGATGCATATAACCCATATTCATCCGAACCTGATCCGCACATCTTAAGGTAATAAACGGTGCAAACGAGGATGCAAATGGCACGAACCCCTCCTTCGCAAGCCCCGCACTCACACCGATCAGATTCTGCTCCGCTATCCCCGTGTTCAGGTAGCGCTGCGGATATGCCTTCATTACCCTCTGCAATCCCGACGATACGCCCAGATCCGCAGACAACGCATAAACCCGCTCATTTTTTTGCATCAGCTCCAGCATTGCCATGCCATAAACCGCTCTTGGCCCCAGCCTTGACCACTGCTTTGCCTGCTTCACATTAAAGTCCACGCTGGCTCTCCTCCAATTCCATACATGCCTGTTCATAGGTCTTCTTCGTCAGACGATTGTGATGCCACTCATTATTATTTTCCATAAATGATATTCCATGCCCCTTCACTGTATTTGCAATCACAATTTTGGGCTTGCCCTGAGTCTTTTCTTCAAATGCACGACATATTTCCGGTACGTTGTGTCCGTCGATCTCCCGCACATCAAATCCGAAAGCAGCCCACTTCTGCGCCATACCGGAAGCTGAAATTATTTCTTCGCTTGCCCCGTCGCTCTGCATTCCGTTATTGTCCAGAATGATCGTTAAATGATCGAGCGTCCACTGGTCCGCAAGCATCGCCGCCTCCCACACAGAGCCTTCGTTACATTCGCCGTTTCCGATCAGCGTATAAACACGGTACGCTTCATTCTTTATTTTTCCGGCCTTGGCAATTCCCACCGCCATAGAAACGCCCTGCCCCAGACTTCCGTTCGAGCTTTCGATCCCATATTCCAGATTCATCGTCGGATGCGCGCCCAATGAGGAGCCGTTCTTCTGAAACTGTGCGAGCATGTCGTCCGACAAAATACCGCATTCCCGCAACACGGCATAATACGCCAGCACGCAATGCCCTTTGCTCAAAATAAAACGGTCTCGATCCTCCCAACGCGTATTGTCTCTGTCAAACCGCAGATATCCTTTATACAAAACAGTCAGAATATCCGCCATGGATAACGCCCCTCCAATATGCGCGCTTTTCTGGCATTCATACGCAGTTTGCAGAATGCTTTTTTTCACGCGGTATATACTTTGCTCCAATTCGCTCACTGAACAAGCCATGATTTGCTCCTATACCTCTCGCTCTGTAAATTCCAATCCGCGCTAAGCGGCTACTGCCTTTTCTCGTACTGCGTTACGCCGCCGTCCACCCTGATGACCTGCCCTGTAATATACGAAGCGTAATCCGACAATAAATACGCCGCCGCATTCGCGATATCCAGGGGCTTGCCGACCGTCCCGAGGAAGGTCGCCTTTTTCTGGATGTCCATAATATAATCCGGCATTGTCTCAAGCATGGCCGTGTCCGTCACACCGGGGCAGATCACATTCGCCCGGATACCCGAGGCCGCCAGCTCCTCCGATATGCTCAGCGTCATCGCAAGCAGTGCCGCTTTTGACGCCCCATATGCGGACTTTCCCGAATTTCCGTCCAAAGCCGCTGTCGATGAAATACCGACGATGCTTCCCTTTTTGCCGCGCACCATCAATTTTGAGATATATTGAGTGAGCAGATACGGACCGAAAAAATTCGCCTCCATCTGGTTTCTCACCTCATCCATGCCCGTCATCTGAAATAAGCTGTTGTTTGTGACGCCCGCATTGTTTACCAGACCGTCGATTGTCAGCTTATAGCCGCGGATTTCTTTGACCGCATTTTTTATTTGCTCCGGGTCCGTAAGATCAAAATAAACCGGTAAGACTCTGACCGAATATTCGCTTTCAAGCTCCCTGCAGCGCGCCGTGTGCTCATCGTTCTGCCTTCTTGCATGTGCAAACACATTTGCCCCGTGTCCGGCAAAAACGGCAGCCATCTCTCTGCCAATTCCGCGCGCGGTACCTGTCACAACAATCGTTTTACCCTCTAAGATCTTTTTCATCTCACATTCCTCCATCCACTCTGAGCACTTGCCCTGAAATGTGGCTGGAAAGCTCAGACATCAAAAACATATAGGTGTCTGCCACCTCGCACGCCGCCCCTAACCGCGGAATATCCATCCGTTTCACCTTTTCCTCAAGCAAAGACTCGCCAAGTTTCTCTGTCATCGGCGACGTAATCACGCCCGGTGCCACACAATTCACGCGGATTCCCGCGCCGCCAAGCTCTAACGCCATCGATTTCATCGCACCGACCAACGCCGCCTTTGACGCTCCGTAAACGACCTGTCCCTCGTTTCCATCAAACGCCGTGATGCTCGATGTAAACACAATGCTTCCCCTTGTTTTATATCGCTGCATCAGCTTGACAATATATTGCGTAAAAACGATCTGCGAAAAGAAATTGACCTGAAACGTATCGATCATATCCTGATAAGTCACCATATTAAAAAAAGCGTCCTTGTTGATCCCTGCGATATTCACAAGGCCATGGATCTCCATTTTTGACTTTTGAATGACCTTTGCTGCCTCTTTAATCGATGCCTGATCCATCATGTCAAAATACACCGGAGTGATCTGCACGCTATTCCGCCGGGCAAGCTCTGCGCAGAAATTTTCATATTCCGCATCCTGTTGAAATGCGCACGCAAAAACGTTCGCCCTGTTCTCGGCAAATACCCGTAATGTCTCTTTTCCAATTCCCTGCAAACAACCGGTAATCACCAAGTTTTTCCCTGAGAGCATATTCTTTTCCTCCAAAATCCTTCTGATTCATGATCACTTAAATACCCTTCTCTCCTCATTCCGCTTCATTGCTCTTGCCGGATTCCCCATTACAACCATCCCCTGTTCAACATCCCTGTGCACAGCGGAATACATCCCTACAATACTATAATTCCCCAAGATAACTCCTTCTCTTATGGCAGCCGTCAATCCAATATACGTGTATTTGCCCACGGTAACACTCCCTGCCAAAACAGACATAGATGAAATCACCGCCCCTTCACACAATTTGTTATCATGTCCGATACCCACCTGCGGCTGAATCAAAACATAATCCTGAATTTCTACATTGCATGAAATAAAGCATCCATATTGAATCGTTACACCTTCGCCAACCTTAGTCGTTTTTGGAATATGCACATCCGGATGAATCAACGTCACAACCTCAATTCCATCACTTTTAAGCTTCGCAAATAATCTCTCACGAATTACCGGCTCTCCGATCCCCATCGAAATCTGTAAATTCCCAAAGAATTTTTCGACAGCTTCATCATAAGAATAAACAGGAACCCCATTCACAATGCTTCCGGATTCCCCGTCTATCACAAAAATAAAATTTTCCCATCTCTGCCTTCTTGTATTAATAATAAGTGCAAGCTCTAGAATTTCCCGTCCAAGCCCGCCCGCTCCATAAATTCCTAATACCACACATCTTCTCCTTATTACACTACAATCTAAAACGTTATCATCTTATTTAAAATTCTTATTTATTCTAGCAAGTTCTTTACAAAAAATCAACAAAGAATTTCCGCAGATCCGGGCATGCCTTTCTTTCCAAAAAACTGCCACATTTTTTCTCAACAATCACATAAAATCGCTTTACAACCGCCGCCTCATACTGTTTTTCCTCGATCTGTCGAAGTGCGGCCTGCAATGTATCCTCCTGATACGCTTCTTTCCTCGGATTGCGCACCTGAAATTCCAGAATAATTGCCTCGCCGCTTTGCTTCTTCGACTCTATCATCACGTCACACCACCATTTCACACGTTCCTTTTCTCCTGAAGTCCCTCATTCATCCAGGGCATCAAGCATTTCCTCCTCCGTAGACCCGAACGCAGTCGCATATTTATCTGATGTAATCGTAACCACCTTGAGATTATTCAAGTCAGAAAAACCAGATTCTTTACTCACTCTTCAGGAAACGGCGCGTTCACTTCGCGTCCCTGCTTTCCCACCATTCTTTAATAAACGACGTTTTGTCCACATAAAAACAATCATTCGCTATAATCTGTTCAAAATCCTGTAGTCCGATCGCAACTGTTCTACCCATAATATTATGCCTCACTTCATATACTTCACATATTCTGAAAATATTCTTTCACAATAACATTCCTGATTGTCTCACACCACCTTACCCTTATGTATACTTGCGAACCTCAATATTTCCCTGCTCCTAATATATCTCAAAAATATCCGCCTCATCCGTTATCTCGCCGAGAATTTTCGGTGAATGTGTCGTAACAATAAACTGAATATTCGGAAACGTATTTACCAGAAGCGGCAAAATCCGTCCCTGCCACGTCGGGTGAAGATGCAAATCTACCTCGTCAATCAGCACAATTCCTTCTCCTCTCAACGGATTTTTCCTCCTGGGATTCGCAATTGCCAGTTTCCGTGCAAGGTCCCCTGTCATTGCAAGCACGCATTTTTCTCCCTCTGATAACTGCGCGATACTAAGCTCTATATCATGTTTGACAGCTATCATCTGGGCATCCTCGTCACTGAGCCTTATCTTAATATCAGAAAAATCATTATCTAAAATTTTTAAAACAGCCTGCCGAACAGCGGACAGCTGCACATCCTCAAAGGAATCATCCTCCACCTTCCTGCTGTTTTCAAGCTCCTGCCGCCCACGAAACCACTCAAAAAAGAGTTTGAAATTAATCGTCGGGTCAAAGATGTCTCTCCAGGCTTCCAGCTTCCCCGGCAGATCCTCATCCTTCATCAGCTTATCAATCTGATCCGTCACATAACGATTTACACCATAAGTCGCATAGATCGGCATATTCTGATCATTCAGAACAAAAATCTTTTTCTCTTCTCTCTCGGACTCGTCAGACTCCTCATCCTCCACCATCACTTCGTATTTTCCCAGATACATATCCCGCATGGCTTCAGCGATTTTTTCGGCAAACTTTCCCGCGTGAGTGCGTTTTCCGCTGCGCTGTGCACTTCTATGGTACGTATATGCGCTCCCCCCAAGATCAATCTCCATTTTCACCCGAGCGCTGTCTTCACCGACCTTTATATCCGATTCCTTAATCTGATAATCTCGGCCACGCCCAAGATTGGATGCCGTCAAAGTCTTAAAAACCCTCGAAAAAAGTAAATTACAGGCTTCCAGAATCGTGGACTTCCCCATCCCGTTAATTCCATAAATAACGGCACAGTTCCCGTCAAATTCAATTTCCGCCTCCTCAATTCCACGAAAATTTTTCAGTTCCAGTTTTACAATTTTCATTTCATCACCTTTTACGCCTTTGAAATGCAAAGCCGATGTCTTTTTTACAAGCTATTTCAATTATATCCAGTTTTACCCAGCGGTTTTCGCAGAGCTTTTCATAAATCTGCGGAATATCGTCCCCTCACTCCTGAATCATGTTCTCACGGAACGCGCAGCCAATGCGCGTTTCTAGGGCGCGAAAAGTAACAACAGTTCGGACTACCATTTACTGTTACAAAGTCACCGTAACGCATCCTCAGGTTTTCCCGTAGTACTCCCCTGCTCCTGTAAACTAACTCTATCATAAATCACCCGCATCCGCTCTGCAACCCTTTCCAGATCAAAATAGCGCAATCTGCGGTAATTTTTCTCTACGGAATCCTGCATGCTCTCCTTCAGGACCACCCGAGAGGCCCTCCCGCCCGCACATCCGGTCTCTTCCAGGCACAGGCCCTCCCGCAAAAGCTCCGCCAGCCGTCTCGCGTCGCCCGGCCCAAACATGCATCTCTTATCCGAAACCAAATCCCGGCATCCCCGAATCGCAGAGCAGATCACCGGCGTCCCCGCTGCGATCGCCTCCATCAATGCCACCGGAAGCCCTTCCTGGCGGGAGGGAAACACAAACAAATCCGCCGCCTGCACCAACTGCGCCGCATCCGCGCGATAGCCGAGCAATACCACCTGTTTCTCCAGATGCAGCTTTCGTATCTGCAAGATCAGGCGCTCCGCCAGCGGCCCCTCCCCGCAAATAAAATACCGAATACCGGCAAACTGCAGCAAATGCAGTGCTTCCAGCACGCACGCGTGATCTTTTCTTGCACTCAGCTCTCCGACCGACACAAGCATCACCTCGTCCACTCTCAGGCCAAGCTGCGCCCGCTTTGCCTCCGCGGCCCCGACTCCGTCTGAAAAGCATGTTCTGTCAATCCCGACGCCCGGCACATACGCCACCTTTTTTGCGTGGAGGTGCTTGCGGGCAAACATATAATCTTCTCTGTTGATCGCAATCAAGACGTCAGTATGCCACGCCAGAAGCCATTCGACCGGATAAAACAACAGCCAGTTCATCACAGGCGCCCCGCGAAAAAAGTGCAGACCATGCGCCGTATAGAGCACGCGCAGCCCCGTTTTTCGAAGCCGCGCAGCAGCCAAACGCGCCAGCACGCCACCCACCGGCGTGTGACAGTGCACAAGCGCGAACCGCTCTGACATGAGCAGCGCCCGCAACTGCCGGTACGCCCTCACATTTGTACCGGAAAACGGCGCTCTGGAAAAGTCTATTTGGTGACGAACAGCGTCCAGATCAGGCACCGTGTCCACCCCCGACTCCCGCCCAAAATTTGTCGCGCAGTGTACCGTATAGCCGGCCTCCCAAAGTAACCGAATATTATTCTTTTCAAAGGATAAAAAACGACCTACTGTCGCTACAATCAGCGCCTTTTTTTGCATTACAGCTTTCTCCTGATGACTATTCTACCATATAAACGCGGCGATAAAACAAAAATCATGCCGCGCAGCCTGGTCTTCCACCCATAATGTGAAAAAATCCGCTTCACCGCCGCTTTCGCAGCGTGCACATCTTCTGCATAGATGCTCCTGTTTTCATCCATCAGGCATTTTCTCCACACCGACAAATAGCAGAGACGCCTGTTCCAGTACAGATACTGCGCCCCCGTCTTCAAATCAGGATACACACTCCCGACATAACGGGCGCGCAGCCGCAGCGCCTCCAGAGCATCCATTTCACGCTCGCGAGACGGCTTTCGCATGATACTCCCCTCCCGCTGCACATAGTAATAAAGCTCGCGCGCAAGAAAACAAACTTTTTCCACACGCGTATAATATGCGGTCGCCGCAAACTCATCCTCATGGCTTCTGCCGGATATAAACCGCAGCCCGTCCCATACTTCACGGGCAAATAATTTGTTATAGGCGACAACAAAATTCACGTCATACGTGTCGCCCACAATTTTTTCAAACAATTTCTGTCCTGCCAGCACCTGCGGTCGGATGTCGGCAGGCTCCATCTCCTCCTGCACAACCCTGCCATGAGCAGGGACCCGCTGCATCTTTCCCACCGCGATCTGCGCCCCGGTTGCGACAGCCGCGTCATACAGGCATTCAATATTTCTCCTGTGCAGAAAATCGTCTCCGTCCACAAAAGCAATCCATGCGCCGCGCGCCGTATCCAGTCCTGCGTTGCGCGCATCGGAAAGCCCACTGTTCCGACGATGAATGACCCGCACCCGCGCATCCTTCTTAGCCCACGCATCACAGATAGCCGGGCAGCTGTCAGGCGAACCGTCGTCCACCAATATCACCTCCAGACTGGTGTACGTCTGCCCCACAATACTGGCGATGCACCGGTTCAGATACGCTTCCACTTTATACACCGCAACGATCACGGAAACCAGTTGTCCCATACCATTTCCTGTCAATTCGTCTCCACCTGTAATAACCCTTTATCAGACAGACGTACCGTCCGCTGTTTTGCCTGTACAACCGATATGCAAACCGCTTTTTTGACGTCACGTATCCCTGTCGAAGAAGCGTCACAATCGAATACTCCAGCTCTTTTATCGCAGAGCCGTAGCGTCTGTACCCGCCCTCTAGCAGCGCACGGTTGAAATATCCCATCTTCTCGTCAAAAAGAAAATTGTCAAGTGCTGACCGGATACCGCTGACCGCACTCATCCGTTTCCAGAGAAACGCATGCGCCGCCAGCACGCTTTTCAAATCACGACCATTCAGCGCCTTGCGCGTCACGCTGCCTGTTTCCGGATAAATCACGTACAAGGGTTCCTGTACCAGCACAGTCCTGTCCGCATCCATGCATACGTCAACGTGAAAACAGCAGTCCTCCCCGATGTGCAGCCCTTCGTCAAACCAATGCCCTGCCAGCGCATCTTTTCTGTATGCACAGCCGCATACCACATGCCTCATCGTCTTCCCCGCAAGCATCTCCCTTAACGCCTCATCGCGCGAAAAACAAATCCGCTCACAGCGGCCCACAGCAGACCGCCGGACCGCTGCGCCATACTCCACACTGCCAAACTCCACAATCTGCGCGTCAGGATTGTCTCGAAACGCGCGTACCGCCTCTCCCAGACAGCACGTCAAAAGCACGTCGTCCGCATCCAGAAACAACACGACCTCACCGCACGCCGCAGCCATGCCCCGGTTTCTGGCAAACGACACGCCCCGGTGCCCGGTTTTGATCAGCCGTACCCGCGCATCCCTCCCCGCAGCCGTCCGAACCGCTGCAGCCGTACCGTCGCACGAGCCATCGTCCACAACAAGCAACTCCCAGTTCGGATACGACTGCCTCCTGACAGAGCGCACGCACCGTCCGATCACACGCGCAGCCTGATACGCTGGAACAATCACACTGACTTTCATCGTTTACCCTCTTCGCATCCGCAAATACACCTTTAACAAAAATCCCGTCCAAAAAATGCCCAACCGCCTGTAAACACCGTAGATCATCCGGCTGACCTTATCCTTCCTCGTCCCCAACACAACCTCACACGCTCTGATTCCCTGCGCATAGCGCTTTCTCTTCCCATGGGACACATCCGAATACTGAAGCAGCAAAAAGCGGAACACATACTCCATCAGACTGTAAATCATCCGCCGCTTTGCCCGGTCATCCGTCCGACCTGCACATCGGCACCACGCCTCCACAATATGCAAGAGGTCAAATGCCTTCTTTTCAGAACGCACACCGGAAAGCGATCCATCGCGATTTTGTCTGTAAAAATAATATGGCACCGGAGCATATGTAGCCGTGTCCACCGCCAAAAACAGGCGAGCCGCCCATTCCAGATCCTCAAAGTATATTCCCCGTTTAAAAAACAGTTTATGGTCAAGAAAAAACTGACGTCGGATTGCCTTCGACCATGCAGACGCCGGATATTTCGGAAGCTGTGCGATATAATTCAGAAACGCCCCGCCTGTTTTCCGGTTCAGCTCTTTCGTAACACCATCATTCATCGAAACACATCTGCCGTCGGCAAACAATTTTACGCACTCGAGGCAAACGATATCGGGACAATCCCTGCGCAAAATAATCGTTTCTATCCGACGTAGCGCATGCGCGGCGATAAAATCGTCGCCATCCACAAACAAAATATACGCGCCTCGCGCCGCACGAACTCCCGCATTCCTGGCCTCAGACACCCCCTCGCTGCTTTTGTGCAGCACACGCACGCGGGCATCCCTTGCCGCGTACTCGTCGCAAATCCGTCCCGACCCGTCCGTTGAGCCGTCATCCACCAGCAAAACCTCCAGCCCACAGCACGCTTGCCCCAGAATACTGTCCACGCACTGCCGCAGGTATGGACGTATATTGTATACCGGAACGATGACAGAAAAGGTCACGTTTCCACCTGTCATCTCTTCACGATCCGGGTCCGATTTTCGACGACTGTGACATGTGTTGGAACATCTCTGATCACATCCATTTACCCCTACACCATCCAGATCCTGCATCCGTTCCCTCTACTTTCGCCAGACCATCTTATTTACCACGCTCGTATAGCTCTGAATAATCTTCACAACTTTTGTACTTACATCTTCCGCATAATAGGGAACAGGGATGCCGTAATCCGCGTTTCCATCCATTGCAACAGCCGTCTCCACTGCCTGCACAACGCCATTTTCGGAAATACCAGCCAGAACAAAGCACCCCTTATCGAGTGCCTCCGGCCGCTCCGTCGATGTACGAATGCATACCGCAGGAAATGGCTTTCCAACAGAAATAAAAAATGAGCTTTCCTCCGGCAACGTGCCGGAATCAGAAATAACCGCAAAGGCATTCATCTGTAAATGATTATAATCATGAAAGCCGAGCGGTTCATGCAATCGCACGCGCGCATCCAGGACAAACCCCCGACGCTCCAAAAACTTTTTGGAACGTGGATGGCAGGAATAGAGAATCGGCATATCATATTTCTCTGCCAGCCGATTGATACTGGAAAACAAATCCAGGAAATTTTGTTCCGTATCAATGTTTTCCTCCCGATGCGCCGACAACAGCATATATTCTTTTTTCTTCAAACCAAGCTTCTCCAAAATATTCGAGGCAAGAATCTGTTCAAAATTGGCGTGCAATACCTCCGCCATCGGTGAACCGGTCACAAACGTGCGCTCCTTCGCCGTTCCTTCCGCATTCAGATAGCGGCGCGCATGTTCAGAGTAGCACATATTTACATCCGCAATGTGATCCACGATCCGCCGGTTTGTCTCCTCCGGCAAGCATTCGTCGAAGCAGCGGTTTCCCGCCTCCATATGAAAAATCGGAATATGAAGCCGCTTTGCCGAAATGGCGGACAAACACGAATTAGTATCACCGAGAATCAGCAGCGCATCCGGCTTCACCTCCGCCATCAAACGATAGCTTCCTGCAATGATATTTCCAATCGTCTCACCGAGATCGGCGCCGACCGCCTCCAGATAATAGTCCGGCTCCCGCAGACCAAGATCCTCAAAAAACACCTGGTTCAGACAATAATCATAATTTTGTCCGGTGTGAACCAGAATCTGTTCAAAATATTTATCGCATTTTTTGATCACTGCCGACAAACGGATAATCTCCGGCCTGGTGCCGACAATTGTCATCAATTTTAATCTTCCCATTTGCTCACCTTTCGCTTTCTGCAAAATGCCGCATAATAATCTCATATCCGTGCTTTGCCGTATAATGCTGTTCCAGATATTTACGCGCATTCCGACCCTGTTGTAATCGAGTCTCCGCATCTAAAAATAGCTCCACACATTGGACAAATCCCTCTGTACCAGTACTCTCACACCAGCAGCCAAACGCCCCTTTTCGGATAACCTGTCCGATATCCGTATTACGGTCTGTCGCTGCGAGCACCGGAAGACCGGCATCCAGATAAGACAGCAGCCTCGACGGAAAATTAGGAATCGTAAAACGGTGATCCAGAAAAATGAGTCCGACATCACAGCAGCAGGCGACCCGCTCATACTCATCCCGCTTAAGCTGCGGCAAAAGCCGCACATGTTTTGGGTGCTCACTCTTTATATATTCCCGCAGCAAATGGCGCTCGGTCCCGGAGCCCGCAATCACAAAATAGATACGCGGATCTGAAGCACACGCCCGCAGACATCGTACAATATAGGCAACATCCTGCGGCCTGCCAAGATTTCCGCCATATAAAAAAGCAATCCTTTCCTCTGGTATCCGATATCGCCTCCGCAGCCTGCACCTTTCCTCTTCAGAAATCCGATCATTCACCGACGGGCGGATGCAGTTCGGATTTACTTCAACCACCTGCTGCTCCGAAAAAAAATTGTGCCGCTTCACATACCGCGCATTCGCCGGAGACATGCAGCCAATATAATCCGAAATCCGGTAAAGCGTCCGTTCCTTTCGCCGAAACATGCGATATAACATGCCCCTTATCCCGTTTTTCCCCAGCATCCCAAGATCAACTGCATTCTGCGGAAAAATATCCTTGAGCAGCAGATAGGTCTTTGCCCCGTCGCGCTTTTTAACAAACCGAACCGCATTGCAAAACGTAATCGGCGGCGTCGAATACAGCACCAGATCAAAGCGAATCTGCGCCGTATACCTTCTAATCGCATGGATAAACAACCGCTCCAATGTTACGGTTGAGATCCCTTTCTCAACCATATTTGTCTTTTGCGTATTGCCGATCCGAAGCCGCAGTACCTTTGCATTGCGCTCATTCTGGCTCAGATATGTGCACTTTGCCTCCCGCCGCTCAATCGGCGAAATCGCATACACAAAATGCCCATGATTCACAAATTCCCGTAGCAGATCCGTATACAGATTTTGCTCGCTCAATCGGTCAAATTCAACCAATGTTAAAAATAATATATTCATTTTTCACATACCTTTTCCGCATAAGTATCCGGATGCTCCGGATCAAAACAGTCACTGCACCACATAAATGTAACCAGATCCGTCCCGCCTTCGTTGATGATATTATGCGCGTACCCGGTCGGTATATCCACAGCCTCCGGTCGCTCCCCACTCACATGATATTCAAGAACCGGATAGCGCTCTCCAGTCTGCGGATCCGTCCCTATCCTTCGGAATTGAATCCTCGCCCGGCCACTCACCACCACAAACTTCTCATTTTTCGAGTGATGCCAGTGGTCGCCTTTTACCACGCCTGGCTTTGTAACATTGACCGAAAACTGTCCACATCCCTTCGTCCGCAAAATCTCCGTAAAGCTTCCACGCTCATCCGCGTGCATATCCAGCGGATAAGAAAACGCATCCTCCGGCAGATAGCTCAGATAGGTTGCATACAGCTTCTTTTCAAAGCAGCCGTCCGTCATATCCGGCACACTCCTTAACGCCCTCGCATCACGAAACGAACGTATCAGCTGCGCAATCTCGCCCACCGTAGTCTGATACGCAACGGGTACGCTGCAATACCCATTCTCCCCGCGGTTTGGCGCTCCTCTTAACGCGCCAAGAAGCTCGTCCACCACGTCATCGATATAAATCATTTCCAACGCCACAGTTGGGTCGTTGACCTGAATCGGCAGCCCGCGCGCAGTCCTGTCACAAAATGTCGCAACAACCGAATTATAGTTCGGCCTGCACCACTTCCCGAACAAATTGGAAAAACGATAGACAAGGACATCCGCTCCCGTCTCTTCCCCATAAACAAAAAACAGGTCTTCGCCTGCTTTTTTCGATTTTCCGTATTCACTGCCCGCAAAGCGACCATCCATCGATGCCTGAATAGAAGAAGCGAGCATAACCGGACACGTATTCCGATATTTTTTCAACGCATTCAACAGCAACGACGTAAACCCGAAATTCCCCTGCATAAATTCTTCCGGATTCTGCGGGCGGTTGACACCTGCCAGATGAAAGACGAAATCGCAATCCCGGCAATAAGCATCCAACAGCGCCGGCGTAGCGTCAACGTCGTATTCATAGATTGTGAGATCGTCTGTAATTCCCCGCGTCCGATCCTTTCCGGTTCTAACATTATTTAATGTCGCAATCAAGTTTTTTCCTACGAAACCCTTTGCACCTGTCACTAAAATTTTCATTTCGGTCTGTTCCCCTTATCCCGGTCAGTTTAACGTTTCTTCCAGCACATTTTCTTTTATTACCAGCCTTTTTCCACATTTTTCCTTAAATCTGCGGAGCTTATTACCATTTATTTTATGTGTGCGGGCTTTGCTGCCTACTATCCGGTAATAAAAAATATACCCGCTTAAATCGGACCTGACCTTTCTTTCCCCTGCCTCCAACTGTTCTACGGCATCATCGATATGTTCACCCTTTAACTCAATCAGGTATGCCTTCCTCATAGAATCATTTACCAGCAAAAAGTCGCAGCAGGTCTCATTCTTCACAAGTTCCCCGTCTAATCTGTAATGCCGCAGGCTATATGTTCGTTTCGGATTAACAGCCCGATGCGCCCTTGGCTTTCCGGGATCCTTTGATACAACAATCGCCTGTTTTTTCTCGCACAGGGATTTCTCTGGTGTCAATAGCATATCTGTTCTCCAATTACTCGTTCAGCGCAAGCATCTGATCATAATCACGATTAATATCTTCTGATGCACCGTCGATCATCTCATTTTCAATGGACTCAAATTCCAAATCTACACACGACCTGCACTGCCCATCTCTCACATAATACGCAGAGAGCTTTTCAAAATCCAGCCACTTATCCCGGTTTATGATCCGATGCAGCTTCTCCTGGTCAACCTGCTTTGATATTTTGTTTGCATATAATAAATTATTCAACGTCCCAAGAATGTACGGGCTATGTGTCGTCAGCACTGCCTGATTGCCTGCATTCTTCACCAGCACGATAAACTCTGTTATCAACTTCTGTGCATCCGGATACAAATGAGACTCCGGCTCTTCTACAATGAAATACGCTTTTCTGCCCTGCAATAGATAATAAAATAATACATTTAAAATCCACACTGCCTCCTGCTGGCCGGAGGAAGCAAAATTGATTTTTACATATCGATTCGCAGAAACCTGCAAACGCTCTTCTCCGTCTATATTTCTATATTCACCCCGCAGAATTCTTTTCATCAAACCGATTGCCTGCTTTAACACGCTGACATTCAATTTTTGATCTGTCAGCTCCTTCCTGTTTTTCATCAATTCTTCCAGGCTGGCTGAAAAAGACGGCTTCAACTGTAAAATTCGTTCTATATAATTTTGCGTGCAGTAATCCATGCTGCGCCGCTGCAAATCATCCATCAAGCTGTAAATATAATTCAACTGCGTACTCAGCAATGTCATCATGCTTCTGCCTGCAGGAATATATACAATTTCCAACTCATCGGCAAAAAAACGGTTGATGGTTTGTTTCAACGTATCCTGTATATCAAAATTTAAAATTAGTAATCCTGCTCCGGATCCCTCATCTAATTCTCCCAGGAAATCGATGAGCTTCTGACTAAATTCCAACCAGATATAATTGGGCGACATCTGATCATCTTTCAAAGATATCTGAATCCAGACATCTTCCCTGTATTCATACTTGAGAGACATATTATGATCCATACACCATGTAGTCCCAAAAATCTGCAAGAAATTCGATCTCAACTCCCGAATAAGTCTGTTTTTTAAAGACATCCCGATCGTTGAACTTACAGCACCCTCACTCAATAAATGCTGCTTTCGCAACAACTGAACTAAGATGTTTTTTACATTTTTAAAGAGAAAAACACTTTTGGCAATGGTACTCTTTCCCGAAGACTGCGGACCTGTAAAAACCATGAATTCATCAATTTCCAAATCACAGGATTGAATTGGCCCAAGCTGATTAATTATAATTCTGGACATTACTTCCCACCTTCAAGTGACCGCTGTTTCTGGCAATATGCCTGTTCGTTTTCAAAGCTGACTGCCGCTACCGCCGCTTCGCCCGCTCCGCTTCCCACGCCGCCAGCTCATCGCGGATATACTGCAGCGACAGCAGCTTTTCCTTCACCTGCTCCACATCCAGAAGCTGCGTGTTATTCGAGTTAAACTCAGACAACGTCGTCCGCGACGTATCGCCGTCCTTAAAATATTTGTCATAATTCAAGTCGCGTTTGTCGCACGGCACCTGATAAAAATTGCCCAGATCGACCGCATGCGCGCACTCCTCGTTCGTCAGAAGCGTCTCGTACATCTTTTCCCCGTGCCGGATGCCGATCACCGATATCTCATGACCAGGATCGAACAGCTCTGCAACCGCCTTTGCCAGTACCTCGATCGTACATGCAGGTGCCTTCTGCACAAGAATGTCGCCACTGTTTCCCTCTTTGAACGCAAACAGCACCAGATCGACCGCTTCCTCTAAAGACATGATAAACCTTGTCATCGTCGGCTCCGTCACCGTCATCGGCTTGCCTGCCTTGATCTGATCGATAAAAAGCGGAATGACCGACCCACGCGAACACATCACGTTTCCGTAACGCGTGCAGCAAATTTTCGTCCTATCCGACGAAACAGTCCGCGACTTTGCCACAATCACCTTCTCCATCATCGCCTTCGAAGTCCCCATCGCGTTCACCGGATAGGCCGCCTTGTCCGTAGACAGGCAGATCACGCACTTCACACCCTCATCGATCGCTGCTGTCAATACATTGTCCGTTCCAAATACATTTGTCTTTACCGCCTCCAGCGGGAAAAACTCGCATGACGGCACCTGCTTTAACGCCGCCGCGTGAAAAATATAGTCCACACCGTGCATCGCGTTTTTGACAGACGCGATATCCCGCACATCTCCGATAAAAAATTTGATCTTATCGCTCATCTCAGGATATTTCGCCTGATACGCATGACGCATGTCATCCTGTTTCTTCTCATCTCGTGAGAGAATACGGATCTCCTTGATGTCCGTATCCAGAAAACGGTTTAAAACCGCATTGCCAAAAGAGCCGGTGCCGCCGGTGATTAACAGTGTTTTGTTCTTGAACATATCCATACCTCACTTACTTTTTATTCGAGAATCAGATTATAGGTTTCCAACATTATTTCCGGTTTCAGATGTTGATAATCACTCAGATCCTCATTTGATACCCCTGCTAAATTGGGGTCGTATGTTCCCCTGACCACAATTCCAAGTTTTTTGGCGTACAATCGCAGATATTTCTCAATTTCTGTAACTCCTTGATATGCTTCCGTTGATACACAATAATCATAAAACGTCGGTGGCCAGGGCGGCAAATAAAACTCAACTTCTATCCCTTTTTCCAATAAATATTCTACCATAGCTTCAAATTGTTTTACAACGGATTTATGAATATCCAGTGTGCCTGTCCTTGTCAAAAAAGGCGTTTCCCCTGAATCGATCCGCGTCTGCGCAGCAGAAACACATTGCTCCAACGACATATACGCGCCCGTGTTCATTGTCCCCCGGCCGTTCGGCAGTTGCTTCTGATAATCAGCCGGCGTATCGTCTGCTACAATTTCAATATTCATATTCTGCTCACGTTCCGGTATTCCATTCGTCAGCATCGTTTTGAAGGACGCCTGAAAATAAGGGAACGAAAAAAACTCTTTCACCTCACCAGCTATTGCATTTTGACCCACAGCCTGTAACACCGAGCCTGCATTACCATTCAATATTTTATCTTGTTCGTATTCATTATAATTACTTAATGATGTTTGCCCGACATAGGAAATATCTACTTCAAAAATCCACTGATCAAGACCCAAAATTATCTTATCAGGCATAACCTGATTGTGTTCAAACACACCAAGCGCTGCATAATAATCACCCAAACATGCGGAGCTCAGAGACGCATTATAATAATCGTCAAATTCAAATGGTATATACCTTGTATGGCTTGAACCTAAAATTACTGTTTCAGGTGATTTCTCCAATGCAGACACGACTAACTCCAAAAGCAGACCTTCATCCCAATCGTCAGGACTTTTTACAATATTCCCTTCTGCCAGCCTTTGCGCCATTTCCTTTGTAACATTGTCATGATATATATTGGCCGGATCTATCGTATAGTTACATACAATTATTACGAAATATATGACTACTGCTAAAATTCCCGCTTTTATAATAAATTTCTTCATCTGCCACCTCAAAATCCAAAATAAATAAAGGAACTCTTCCCGAACGATCCTGTTAAAAGTATAAGAAATACAAATGCAAAATATCCCATCCATCGCAAAGGCAACGGTCTGCTTTTAATCAGCACCTGCACATCTTTTCCTGCATAAACCCTGAAATCCGCTATCACCTGCATCATCACAATAATTGTAACTCCTACTAAAGACAGCTTTCCGCCAAACAGAGCCCACACCCCTGACAGAAGACTTCTTATCGGCTCTATCAAATGGGTTGGTGCAAATATTTGTCCAATCATGTATAACGCCGTCCATAAGTCTTTCGCATTAAAAAAAATCATACCTATACTGCATAGAAGCATCGTGCGGCAAACCTGACACATTTTCCAACCTAAATGCTGATCATTTATACGCAAAACCTTTTTCCATCTCTTAAACAGCGGTTCCATCACCTGTCCAAAAACGATAATAGACCAAAACCACAGTCCCTGTCCCAGAATATATTTCCATGAATCGCCATGCCATAAACCGATTAAAAGCCATACCGCAAGCATTGCAATATAAGAAGGTATTTTTCTTCCTGCCTTTCCGTATAATCTTTTACATCTCGCGCCCATCTCTATAAATCTTTCCGTTTTCAGCAATGGATACATCACATAATTTTTCATCCATCTCCCAAGCGTGATATGCCAGCGCTGCCAAAACTCCTGTACGGTTTTTGACAAAAAAGGTGTATTAAAATTTTCTTCCAAAATGATTCCAAAGCATTGGGAAACACCTATCACAATATCCATACATCCGGAAAAGTCAAAGTACAACTCAATCATAAACGCCAGTCCCGCTGCAAATATCCAAAGCCCGGAAAAAGTCTCAGTATTATGAAACATATAACTCACCGGTATGACCATCCGATCTGCTACAACTACTTTCTTTGCCAGTCCCCACGCAATTCTCCGAACACCGGTTGTCACCCTGTCATAATCAAAGCGATGCGCTTCAAAAAGCTGTTTTCCCAACTGTTCATGCATACTGATCGGACCGGATATCATTAGCGGAAAATAGCCTGTAAATAGCAGCAGTTTTAAAATATTTTTTTCCCTGTAAGTCACTCCCCAGTATACGTCCAATAAATATGCCACAATCTGCAAGGTATAAAAACTGACTGCCAGAGAAGGATACCAGGAAACCAACCCTATGTTTGATCTTCCCCCCCCTATAAAATTCATCGTTTTTAACAATAAATTTGTATATTTCAATACCGCCAGAATTCCAATATTTCCAACCAATGTTGCGGTTAAAACAATTCTTTTTCTTATTATATTTTCTTCTTTATCAAAAAACTTTGTCGCAAAATATACGGTCGTTACACTTGCCAGCATGTAAATAAACGTATACGATTTTGCATTAAGGAAATAAAAAGCCAAACTGTCTGCCAACAAGACCCACCACTGATATTTAGACGGCAGCTGCCAGTAAATAATCAGACTGGCTGCGACAAACAATAAAAATGCAACTGACGTTATGTCCATATCTATTCTCCGTATGCCCCTTTTCCCAATTCCACTAATTCTATCATTCCTATATCAATATCCATCAAAAATGCTACTCTTGCATTACCCCCCCCCTATCGAAACTGCCTTCTCCGGCGCACGGAATAACGTAAAACCCTCCTCCTCCATTTTTTTAATCGCCAACTCCAGGCAACCGACCTCATAACAAATATGATATGCAGTTTTTTTAAATTTCTTCAAAAGAGGATAAAGATCACTCTCCTTCCAGGGAGATATCAATTCTACACAGTATACTCCGTTATTTATGAAACAGATACTGGCTTTCCGATCTAAATCTTCTGAAACTGCCTGCGTTATTTTAAACCCAAGCTTTTTGAATGCCTCTTTTGCTTTCTCAATATCTTTCACCAGATATCCAATATGATGTATATTCATATTTTTGAATCCTCAACCCTTTGACAAAACATATGCCACATTTATTGCAACCGCTTTTCTTACCGCTTTTTCCAGTGAATATCCATTCGTGGGAACATATAATCTATCTACGATTTCCAAACCGCTTTCACAAATCAACGCTTCCGCCTCTTCTATCGTCTGAAATAAATAGATATGATCCTTCTGAGGGCAATTGATCGCCGTTGTAACATAAATAAATGCGTTTCTGTTTGCCAGACTATAAATCTTCCTGAGAAACAAACCGGGATCTTCTACATGCTCCAGAACCTCCCCTGCAATAATGGCATCATACTTCTTATCCTCCGGCAATTCTAAAAAATCCTTTTTCTCTATGATTATTTGTTTCTTCCCGTTCACCAGTTTACCTATGATACTTCTACTCATATCTACCGCTGTCTGAGAAAGATCTATCCCATAATAACAATCATATTCTGTGTGATTCACCGCATATGTAAAATATACTCCATGACCCGGTCCTACTTCCAGCCAGGCTTTACCCCCCCCACAATATTTCCTAATACAATCTTTATACCATTTCATATATTCCCTGTGGGATGTAAGCAAAAAAGTCGATAGTGCCAAACCAACCATGTATATCTTCATGTACTGTTGATTTTCATAAAAAACTCTATGAACCGCTTCTGCACTCACATATCTGTAACATCCATTCCGTACAAAAAAATACCGTTCCTCCATCAGATCGTCTATATACGCCAAATATAAATCCGCGAGACTTTCCACTGTCTCTCCTTGTTCTATATAATAAGAAATTAGCATATCAAAAGCTTCCATCTCTTCTT
>CASCGD010000033.1 GCA_949132985.1 uncultured Lachnospiraceae bacterium | reverse complement strand
TACGCCGATTGACGTTAACGCCGCCAACCTCCAAAAGATGGCACTTGGGGCGTGTATCCCCTTGTCGACAGAGGGTATTCTGCGAGGAAATATTTTATGTTGGAAAGGTAGGATGAAAGGATGAAGCGTTTTTTAAAAGGGGCCGCTGTGACAGTGATTATACTGATCGTTTTGATCGCAGTCAATGTGATCTGTAATCTGAATGGCTATGAGCTGGATGCGGTGGCGACAGGTACGTGCGCTTCCGTTGGTGCATTGCTGATTGCTGAAGGGCTGACGAGAAAAGAAAAAAAGAAGCACGATCAGGAATGAACGGGGAGCCTTACGGATTTAGGCTGTATGAAAACCATTCGCTTTTTTTGTTTTCAGGGAGAAAGGGACTGTCGCAAAATAGAAGATTTCTACAGGATACTGTGCGGACATCAGGGATGTTTTAACCATATTCGGTAGAATTATCATATTTTGCGGCAGGCCCTTTTTTCGTAAGCGCTTAATAACTGAGGAGCAGGGCAAAATATAAAAGAGCCAGAGGATGCTCACAGACAGATTGTTTTTATGATAAATAGGCGGCCGATGGGAAGACTTGTAAGGGCAGCGTGAGGCGGAGCAAAAAAGAAGAAAGCTTATAGAAAAGTATGTGCAGCTGTGGTATAATACGAACACTTGGCGAAGCGAAGCTGAGCCTAGTGGAAGTAATACCTGGGCACTTAGTGAATACGAGCCGAAGGCGAAGTATGAGGTTAGTGGACATGGTATAATACGAACACTTGGCGAAGCAAAGCTGAGCCTAGTGGAAGTAATACCTGGGCACTTAGCGAAAACGAGCCGAAGGCGAAGTATGAGGTTAGTGGACATGGTATAATACGAACACTTGGCGAAGCGAAGCTGAGCGGCTTGATACAATATGAGCACCAGCAATGCGAATCTGGGAAGGAGTACTGAAATGACGACCGAAAAAATATATCAAATGCCGTTTGTAAAAATATATCCGATGCTGATCGCGAAGGCCGAGAAAAAAGGCCGGACAAGGGAACAGGTGGATGAGATTACCTGCTGGCTGACCGGGTACGATAAAGAAAGTCTGAACGAGCTGTTAAAAAGCACGATTTCATACGGGGATTTTTTTCGGCAGGCCCCGGAAATGAACCCGAAACGCAGGCTGATCAAGGGCGTTGTCTGCGGTATCCGTGTGGAGGATATTCAGGAGCCGCTTTTGCAGGAAATCCGTTATCTGGACAAGCTGATCGATGAGCTTGCGAGAGGGAAGCCGATGGAGAAGATTCTTCGGGTGTAGCGCTGCAGGCCTGACCCTGTTGATTGCGAGGGTTGACTAGGATCTGAAGGAAAGAGGAGGCTATGTGACCATTCTGGCCGTTGTCGGCAAGAAAGAGAAGGCGCTTGTAGCAGAAATCCTTCCGGAGTGCTCGACCAAGCGCCCTTTACTGCATTTGATGAAACAGGAATTGTTGGCTTTTTTACGCTGAGAAATCCTGGTGAATCATTGGATGAACTGCGCTTTGGATTCGTTATTGTAAATCCCTGCAAGAGAGGAAAGGGCTATGGAAAAAATATGCTGCAGTCGGAACTGAAATTTGCATTTGAAATATACGGAGCTAAAAAAGTATCGTTGGGTGTTTTCGAAAATAACCTTCCGGCTTATTGCTGTTATAAAGCAGTTGGTTTCAGGGACGTGGTTCTTGATACACCAGAAAAATATTCTGTTATGGGTGAGGAATGGAAGTGCAGAGAATTATATGTAACCGCGGGAGTAATATATGGAAGGTACAGCAGCATTGATAAATGGAGTGTAAAAGGTAAAATTTGTCAGGAGGGGGTAATATGTCGAGATTAGCTATGCTTTATGCGCTGGATGACGGCGAGGTGAATGAGCTTCGTTCTGTGCCAATGGCAGAACGATATGATTATATGTTAAATGAAATTGAGGAGAAACTGTTTGGTACTCCCCGCAGCTGCGAGTTAGATAAGGCATGGGAAGGGATACAGTATTGTTTGGGAGACGGAAAGTGGAAGGTTGAAAATAAGATTCCAACGAACATTGTGTTTGGCGGAGAATTTTTGGTGGATGAGGATGATGATGTAATTACTTTAAAAAATCAACAGGATATAGAAGAAATCGTGAAATATTTACGTCGGAATGATTTGCAGGAATTGATACGAAATAATTTTTGGAAGATCAGGGATGAAAGCTTTCGATATAAAGACGATGATGGATTAGAACATACTTTGGGTTGGAGCGAAGAGATACGTTCCTTTTATGAAAATGCCCGAAAGGGAAATTATCAGGTTATATTTACCGTTGATTTTTGAAATCTTTGTATACGAGGATTAAGAAAACTGTGCACTGAGGGTAACAAAATGGATTTTATAAAAATGTTTCGTGAAGATCATGACTTATCAAATTTGCTGTGTGATGTCTGTGATATAGAGATTTTGCCGGAATTTAAGACACCCGAGGATGAATTCGGGCATTTGGCTTACAGCATGTCCGCGCAGACCTTTGCCAGAACAGGCTCCGGCAGCGAATACATGCTACTCGAAGACGGCTCGGTCGGTTTTTGGGGGAGCGAGGGAGCGTGCGGCAGAATAGCGGACGATCTGGAGGAATTTTTTGAGCTTATGATCAACTGTCCCTACTGGCAGGATTATTTGGAGGAAGAGGAATATCTGGACAGGGAGGATCTTTGTGAGTTTGCAAGAGGAATCTATGAAGAACATGTGGAAAACGCCGGGGATCATGGGTTTGATCTGCCGGAAGCACAGCGGGAACTGGCGGCTTGTTTGGGCATGGATATAAAGACGGACTTGTCAGACCTGCTGATGCGGTTTTACCATTGTACAAAGCGCGAACCTCGTTTTGTCTCGACTTATACCGAAAATGACGGCAGTATGCACAGCGGTACGGGCTCCCTGTTCGATCGATGAGGGCTAAAACATGGCGGATGTACCCCAAAGTCAACGATGGAGGCTGGATATTATGAGAAGAAATCGAAACGAAGTCATACACCTGAGTGATAAACAAAAGAAACAGCTTATCAGTGAAATAGAAGCATTTTATCTGGACATTCGCGGAGAAGAGATCGGAATCATCGAGAGGCAGCAGTTAGTTGAGCTGTTTTGTGATCATCTGGCGCCGATTGTTTACAATAAGGCGTTGCATGACGCCATGAGCTGGCTCGAACAGCGTGTGGAAGATATGGAAGTTGATTATTATTCATTATATAAAGATGTGCCGTAGGCAGTTTCCCATACGGGAATCATTTCAGCATATATGGAGGTATCGATATGAATTTTGACAGCAGCAAATTCAAATGGACAAGAAAACCGGCGGATTACACGATATCTGACAGTAAAATTGAAGTCATAACGAATCCCCACACAGATTTGTGGCAGAGGACATATTATCATTTCAGGAATGACAACGCACCCGTTTTGCAGATGGAGACGGATGAAAAATTTTTCTCCTTTACGGTGAAAACTGAATTTGAGAGCAGGCACAGATTTGATCAGTGTGGGATTGTGATGTATCTGGACAGTGAGAACTGGCTGAAAGGATCGATCGAATACGAAAATGAGAAATTCCAGCATCTTGGAAGTGTTGTCACGAACAACGGCTATTCGGATTGGGCAACAACGGAAATAGACGCTTCCGTAAAATCGATGTGGTACAGATTTAGCCGCAGAGAGGATGACTATTGTATCGAGTGTTCGGAGGATGGCGTTACATTCAGGCAGATGCGCGTGTGCCATATGTGGAACGGCGGCGGAACGATCCGGTTTGGCATTTATGCCTGCAGCCCCGAGGAGTCGTCATTCAGAGCAATGTTTACAAACATGGAAATAACGGAATGCAAATGGCCGGCTCATAACGGACAGCAGCCGGACTAAGCGTGTCGTTCTTTGGAAGGGACGTATCGTTATATCCGCAGGCCAAAGGCTTTGCCGGCAAACTACCGGTACACCCGGGGATGGGGAAATTATTTGGCTAATAAGTTTGCTCGTGAGTATAAAACAGGGGGAAAGCATGATATGAGATTTGTAGATTTGCACTGTGATACCATCGGATGCCTGACCGGGATAGAGAGCGGGGAAGCCGGACTTCGCGCGAATCATCTGCATGTAGATTTGGAAAAAATGAAGAAAGGGGATGCCCTGCTTCAGTTCTTTGCGCTTTACATCAGGACGACTGCGGATGGCAGGGGGTATGACGGGCGGTCCCCGTATGAGATTTTTGAGGAGGAACGGACCTGTTATGAGCGGGAGCTGAGGGAAAATGCGGATATGCTGGCTCCGGTGCTTTGTTATTCTGACCTGTTAAAAAATCAGGCGGCAGGAAAAATGTCTGCGCTTTTGACCGTTGAGGACGGCGTTCCGCTGGATGGGAAAGTGGAACGGGTAAAGGAATTTTATGATAAGGGTGTGCGTCTTCTAACCTTTACATGGAATTATGAGAACAGTCTGGGATATCCAAACGGCTCTTCGGACGAAAAGGGATTAAAACCCTTTGGATTTCAGGTGCTGGAGGAGATGAACAATCTGGGGATGATTGCGGATGTGTCACATCTGTCTGACCGGGGATTTTGGGATGTGGCAGGGCATTCGAAGAAGCCCTTTGTGGCGAGCCATTCGAACGCGCGGGCGCTGTGCGACGTTCCGCGAAACCTGACAGATGAGATGCTGCGCGCCTTAGGGGAAAAGGGCGGTGTGGCAGGACTGAATTTTGCTTCCTTCTTTTTGGTACCCGGGAGCAGTCATACAAAGATCAGCGATTTGCTGCGCCATGCAAAATATATGGCAGATAAGGCAGGAATTGACGCCGTAGGGCTTGGATCTGATTTTGACGGAATCAGAAGTACGCTGGAATTTAAAGATTATACGGGAATGCCCATGATAGCGGAGGCTTTACATACGGTTTTTACCGCCGCTGAGGTAGACAAAATTACGCATGAAAACGCCCTTCGCGTTCTGCAGGCGTGTATTTAGGAGGGAAGGTAAAATGCGGAGCATTTTTTGTATGCTTTCCGACGAAATGCCCGTGAGCTATGCGGGCGGGCACTATCTAAGCAAAAGCAAACGGGCGCTATCTAAGCAAAAGCAAACGGGTGCTATCTAAGCAAAAGCAAACGGGTGCTATCTAGGCAAAAGCAAATGGGCGCTGTGTAAGCAAAAGCGGGCGGCATTACCTTGATGAAGGAGGAGGCACGATGAAATATATAGGTATTTTTGACGTGATTGGCCCGAATATGATCGGGCCGTCCAGCTCCCACACAGCGGGAGCAGTATCCATCGCATTATTGGCGAGAAAGCTGTTTTCGGGAAGGATTGTAAAGGCGGAGTTTATTTTGTATGGTTCTTTTGCAAAAACCGGCTCTGGCCACGGAACAGATAAAGCGCTGCTCGGCGGAATCCTTGGGTTCGATACGAATGACGGAAGGATACGGGAGGCCTTTGCCATTGCAGATGAGCGCGGCATACAGTACCATTTTTCCGTGGGAGAGGATGAGTCTGTGACGCATCCGAATACGGCGGATATTTTTCTGGAGGGCGAGGACGGAAAGTGTCAGAGTATCCGGGGAGAGTCGGTTGGCGGAGGAAAGGTTCGAATCGTGCGGATCAATGATATCGATGTGGATTTTACCGGAGAGTACAGCACGCTGATTGTGCGCCAGATCGACAAGCCAGGGGTTGTCTCCCACATCACGTATTGCCTGAGCAGACATCACGCGAACATTGCGTTTATGCGGCTGTTTCGGGATGATAAGGGCGGTATTGCATACACCGTTGTGGAGTCGGACGACCTGATTCCAGATGAGACACTGGATGAAATCAGGGAGCATGCCTACGTACAAAATATCATATTGATTCAAGTATAGGAAGAAGGCAGTATGCGTCCCCATGAGATGGTTGATAGAGAGGATATAAAATGGATTTTATAAATGGGAAAGGGCTGCTGAAATTATGCAGAGAAAATAAGATGCCGATTTCCGGGGTGATGCGGCAGCGCGAAATCATTACCGGAAAAAGCTCGGAGGAGGAAATTGAACAGAGACTGTCGAAGGCGCTTGAAATCATGAAGGATGCGGCGCATCAGCCGTTATTGGCACCGAGAAAGTCCATCGGCGGGCTGATTGGGGGAGAGGCAAAGCGTGTCTATGAAGATTCCCGGGAGGACGGAGGAGCCTGCGGAGATACATTGTCGAAGGGGATCGCCTATTCCATGGCGGTGTTAGAGACCAATGCAGCGATGGGACTGATCGTGGCTGCGCCGACTGCCGGGTCGTCAGGCGTCATTCCCGGGGTCTTATTTTCGCTGCAGGAAACGTATCATTTATCAGAGGAAACGGTAAAAAGAGGCCTGTTGAATGCCTCGGCTGTGGGCTATCTGCTTATGCGGAACGCTTCCGTATCCGGCGCTGAGGCCGGATGCCAGGCAGAGGTTGGTGCGGCTTCCGCAATGGCGGCAAGTGCGGCGGTGGAAATGCTTGGCGGAGAGGCGGAGGCGTGTCTTTGCGCGGCGGCGATGGCACTCTCCAATTTGCTGGGCCTGGTGTGCGACCCGATTGCCGGGTTGGTGGAAGTGCCCTGCCAGAGCAGGAACGGGCTGGGCGTTGCGAACGCATTCACCTGTGCGCAGCTGGCATTGAGCGGCGTTTTTCATCCGGTTCCCTTTGATGAGATGGCAGAGGCGATGTACAGAGCGGGTCGGGTGATGCCCTATGAGCTGCGGGAAACGGCTCTCGGAGGCAATGCGGCGACGCCAACCGGATGTCAATTAGGGTGCTGTATTCGGAGTAAGTGAGCGCCCTCATATTTGTGTCAAGAAGAAGGCTACAGATATACCAAAAGCGTATATAGTGCGGCAGCCATCTATTTATGCGCAGGGGAAATTTCCCCTGCCTGATTTTTTTCTTTCAAATGGGTCATCCAATTTAGTAAATCTAAACAAAAATCTTGTCAAAAAATCGTGAAAAACGCTGGAAATATAAAAAAGTCTTGCAGGAATTGGAAGTCGTGTTATAATAAATCTATCAATAATTGGATGACCCAATAATGATAAATATGTATGAAATAAATGATTAAACGCAATAGATTCGTTATTGTATGGCTGAATATAATTTGATTGGGTGATCCAATAAGAAGGGTGGGAGGAATTTGCTGTTTCTGAAATTTTTACTTGCAATGGTGCCGATCATCTGGCTGGTGGCGGCGCTCAGCGGGTTGAAAATGGCCGGGCACAAGGCATGTGTTATTGCGCTGATGCTGACGGTGGTGCTGGCTGCGGGTTACTGGAAACTGAGCGCGGTGTGTATCGCGACGGCAGCGCTGGAGGGTGTTCTGAATGCGCTCTGGCCGATCTGTCTGGTGATTGTTGCAGCGCTTTTTACTTACAACCTGACTTTGAAAACCGGGGCGATGGAAGTCATCAAAAAAATGCTTGCAGGCGTCTCGAGGGATCAGCGGGTTCTGGCACTCATTATCGGATGGGGCTTCGGAAATTTTATGGAGGGGATGGCCGGATTTGGCACAGCGGTTGCGATACCGGCATCTATGCTTGTAGGCATCGGTCTGGACCCTATGGGTGCGGTGCTTGGGTGCCTGGTCGTAAACTCTACGCCTACCGCATTTGGATCCGTGGGTGTTCCGACGGTTACGCTTGCCTCGGTGACGGGGACGCAGCTGGCGCCGCTCTCGGGAAGCGTTGCATTGATTCAATGTATCCTCACGGCGATCTCGCCGTTTCTGATGGTAATCATTTGCGGAAAGGGATGGAAGGCATTAAAGGGCATGCTGCCGTTGACACTGACTGCCTCGCTCTCCTTTACGGTTCCGTGGTTTCTGACCGCATGGTTTATCGGTCCGGAGCTGCCGAATATTGTGGGCGCCATCTGCTCGATGGGAGCTATGCTCCTGGCGATTCGGATGTTTAACAGAGAACCGGATGAAGCGTATGCGCTGCAGATTGCGGGCGGGGAGGAAGAAAAGCCCATGACGGTCGGAGAGGGCGTGAAGGCATGGAGCTCTTTCCTGCTGATTTTCCTTTTGCTGCTGTCCACTTCCAATCTGTGCCCGCCGATTCATAACGCCATTGCTGGGATCAAAAGCACGGTTGTGGTATATGCGGGGGAGGCCGGAAATGCCTTGAGCTTCAGCTGGATCAATACGCCGGGCATCATCATTTTCCTTGCGGCCATTATCGGAGGTTTTATTCAAAGGGCCACAGTTTCGGATATGGTGAAGGTACTCGGACAGACCCTGCAGAAATACTGGAAAACGATCCTTACGATCTGCTCGGTTATGGCGGTCGCAAAGATCATGAGCTACAGCGGCATGATTTCTGATATCGCGCGGTTTCTGGTGGCTGCGGCGGGGCCGTTTTATCCGTTGATTGCCCCGCTGATCGGAGCTATTGGGGCGTTTGTGACAGGTTCCGGGACATCCACCTGCGTGCTGTTTGGCGGATTGCAGAGTGAGACGGCGGCGGCGCTTGGATTCCACGAGACGTGGATGGCGGCGGCAAACGTGATGGGCGCAGGGATCGGAAAGATGGTGTGTCCGCAGGGAATAGCCATCGGGGCAGGTGCGATTAACGCGGTGGGCTCCGAGAGTAAAATTTTAAGTTCTGTATTCAAATATTTCTTATTATATGTGATCCTGGCAGGTATTATCTGTTATGCGGGAGCTATAATGGGATTTTAAATTTAAGAGGAGGGAAAGAAATGTACAACCAATTGACACCGGAAATTATTGATCAGATCAAAGCAGCAACCGAAACCGTCTTTACAGGTGAGGACATCAATCCGGATTATGCAAAGGATGAGATGCCGATCTACGGAACCCGTATGCCGGATCTGGCAGTTCAGCCGCGTTCCACCAAAGAGGTGTCTGCGGTGATGAAGATTTGCTATGACAACAACATTCCGGTTACGCCGAGAGGCGCGGGCACCGGGCTTGCAGGCGGGGCAGTGCCTCTGTACGGAGGCGTGCTGATCGATCTCACAAAGATGAATAAAATTAAATCCTATGACATGGAGAACTTTGTTGTGGAGATCGAGGCAGGCGTTCTCTTAAATGATCTGGCGGAGGACTGTCAGAGCAAAGGTATGCTCTATCCCCCGGATCCCGGTGAAAAATTTGCCTGTGTCGGCGGCAATGTGGCTACCAATGCAGGCGGCATGAGAGCAGTAAAGTACGGCGCGACCCGCGACTATGTGAGGGCGATGACGGTTGTGCTGCCCACGGGGGAGATCACCCATCTGGGAGCTACGGTTTCCAAGACATCGTCCGGTTACTCCCTGCTGAATCTGATGATCGGCTCGGAGGGTACCCTTGGAATTATCACGGAGCTGACGTTAAAGATTATCCCGGCACCGAAGGCCGTGGCCTCTCTGATAATTCCGTTTGAGGATCTGCACACGGCACTGGCAACTGTTCCAAAGTTCAAGATGGCGCACATGGATCCTCAGGCGATCGAGTTTATGGAGCGGGAGATCGTACTGGCCTCCGAGCGCTATGTGGGAAAATCGGTTTTTCCGCAGGAGCTGGAGGGCGTAGAGATCGGCGCGTATTTGCTCGTTACACTGGACGGAAATTCCGAGGATGAGGTGGATGCCCTTGTGGAGCAGGCAGCAGAGCTGGTTTTGGAGGAGGGAGCTATAGACGTGCTCGTTGCCGATACTTCGGCAAAGATGAAGGATGCATGGGCGGCGCGGTCTTCCTTCCTGGAGGCAATCATGGAGGAGACAAAGCTGCTGGACGAGTGCGATGTGGTTGTTCCGGTCAATAAGATTGCGGATTATCTGGAATTTGTGAACAAAACCGGAGAGGAATGCGGGCTGACGATCAAATCTTTTGGCCATGCCGGCGACGGAAATCTTCACATTTATCAGTGCTCCAACGATCTGGAGGAGGACGAGTTCAAAAAGCGCGTAGATAAGTTCTTTGATATCATCTATAAAGAGGCAACGGACTGCGGCGGACTTGTTTCCGGCGAGCACGGTATCGGCTCCGGCAAGGTGAAATATCTGGTAGACTCGGTTGGCGGGACAAACATGGCGATTATGGAGGGCATCAAGCGCGTCTTTGATCCGAAGATGATTCTCAATCCGGGAAAGGTGTGCTATCGCCTGTGAGAATTCGATTTGCCCGTGAGCGCTACCTTAAGCGGGAGCGGGCAGGCGCTATATAAAAAGTTAAAATACGGGAGGAAACTACTATGAATATTTGTGTTTGTATGAAGCAGGTACCTGATACGAACGAGATCAAAGTCGATCCGGTTACCCACACACTGGTTCGGGCAGGGGTTCCGAGCATTGTCAACTCGTTTGATACCTATGCACAGGAGGTTGGCGTGCGCCTGAAAGAAAAGTCGGGCGGGAAGCTGATTGTGCTCTCCATGGGCCCGGAGCAGGCGAAGGAGGCGGTAAAATCCTGCCTGGCCGTAGGCGCCGACGCCGGTTATCTGATTTCAAGCAGAAGCTTTGGAGGCTCCGACACGCTGGCCACCAGTTACATCCTTTCACAGGCAATTCGTGCGGTGGAAGAGAAGGAAGGGCTGAAATTTGACCTGATTCTCTGCGGAAAACAGGCGACAGACGGAGATACCGCACAGGTTGGCCCGGAGATCGCAGAGCATCTTGATCTGCCCCAGATTACCTATGCACTGGATATTTTGGAGGAAAATGGAGAAATTCTGGTTAAGCGGGAGTATGATGCGGGCTATGACATGATCTCGACGAAGCTCCCGGCAGTTATCACGGTTGTCAAGCTGCCCTATGAGCCGCGCTACCCTACCATCAAGAGCAAGATGGCTGCAAAGAAAAAGGAGATACCGGTACTCACCGAGGCGGATCTGCCTTCAATTGATCTGACATTGTGCGGTCTAAATGGTTCTCCCACCAGAGTGAAAAAGACGTTTACGCCGGTTCGGGAGAAAAACGGCGTGAAGCTGGAAGGTATGGAGCCGACGGATGCGGCGAAGGAAGTTGTCAAGCTGCTGGATGATGCAAAGCTGTTGTAGGAGGAAGGCAAAATGGGAAATCTGAATGATTATAAAAACATATGGGTATTCATTGAAACAGAGTGCGGCAAGGCGAAAAATGTCGGCTATGAGCTGCTGAGCGTTGCAAAGCCTCTGGCGCAGCAGAAGGGCTGCCCGCTGGTAGCGGTGGTTATCGGTAAGGATATCGAGGGAGTGGCAAAGGATGCCATCTGCTATGGCGCGGATTCTGCAATTATTGTGGACGGACCGGAATACGAGTACTATACGACGGATGCGTTTGCAAAAGCGCTCACCGGACTTGTGGAAAAATATAAGCCGGAAACGCTGATGCTCGGGGCTACCAACAACGGGCGCGATCTGGGCCCCAGAGTGTCCTGCCGCCTGAAAACAGGACTGACGGCGGATTGCACCGCGATCGATATCGATGAGGAAACAGGAAACATCGCGTGGACGCGTCCGACGTTTGGCGGAAATCTGATGGCGGTCATCATGTGCCCCGGACATCGTCCGCAGATGGGAACGGTACGTCCCGGCGTATTTAAGAAACCCGCTTATGAAAAGAGCCGCACCGGAGAGGTGATCCGGGAGGAGATACATACCGCAGAAGAGGAAATCCGCACGATGTTAAAGGAGCGTGTCAACGAGGTAGCGGAGGCGGTGAATCTTGAGGAGGCGGAAATTATCGTATCCGGCGGACGCGGCATGGGTTCGGCAGAGAACTTTAAGCTGCTGGAGGAGCTTGCAGCAGAGCTGGGCGCAACGGTCGGCTGCAGCCGTGCAGCCGTGGATGCGGGATGGATGCCCCACGCGCATCAGGTCGGACAGTCCGGCAAGACGGTGGCGCCGAAGCTGTATTTTGCGGTCGGTATTTCCGGCGCGATTCAGCATCTGGCGGGGATTGCCGGTTCGGACACGATTATTGCGGTCAATAAAGACCCGGACGCACCGATCTTTGAGGTGGCGGATTACGGAATTGTCGGAAACCTGAATGAGGTTGTGCCGGCGCTCATTGAAGCGTTTAAGGCGCGGAAGGCGTAGCTGCGCTACCGGGGGCAAGAGAACGTGTCAGGCCTGCGTGACTGCGAGAGAACATGATTCAGACAGCAGTCTGGACTTCGCGAAGCGAATTTTCATGTCAAAACTGCCCGCTGCCGGTCACGGAATGAACTGTAACGCGGCCGCAGGGGGACGGAGATACAAGGGATAAATTTTTTTCTATAATTTGGAGGATTTTACACATGGATTTTAAGATGGATGAATTTCATCAGGATATTTTAGACATGGTACACGAGTTTGCGGTAAACGAGGTAAAGCCTTTGGCTGCGGAGATTGACCGCACGGAAGAATTTCCGATGGAAAATGTAAAGAAGATGGCACAGATGGGGCTTTTGGGCATTCCGTTTCCGGAGGAGTACGGCGGCTCCGGCATGGATACGCTCGCATATATCCAGACCGTTGAGGAGCTGAGCAAATACTGTGGAACAACGGGTGTTATTGTTTCTGCGCACACATCTTTGTGCTGTACACCGATTTATCAGTTCGGCACAGAGGAGCAGAAGAAAAAATATCTTCCGAAGCTGTGCTCCGGCGAGTGGCTGGGCGCGTTTGCGCTGACCGAGCCGAATGCAGGAACCGATGCTTCCGGACAGCAGACGGTGGCGGTGGACGCAGGCGACCACTGGGTTTTGAACGGGTCAAAGATTTTTATTACAAACGCTGGTGCGGCAGATGTATTTTTCGTGCTGGCGATGACGGATAAATCACAGGGAACCAAGGGCATTTCGGCATTTATTGTGGAGAAGGGCTTTGAAGGATTTTCCATCGGCAAGCAGGAGGATAAGATGGGTATCCGTGCATCCTCTACCTGCGAGCTGGTTTTTGAGGACTGTATTGTTCCGAAGGAGAATCTGGTGGGCGAATTAGGAAAAGGCTTCAAATATGCCATGATGACGCTGGACGGCGGACGTGTCGGTATTGCCGCACAGGCGCTGGGCATCGCGGAAGGAGCGATTGAGGAGACCGTCAAATATGTTCAGGAGCGAAAGCAGTTTGGACGCCGGCTCTCCCAGTTCCAGAATACACAGTTTGAGCTGGCGCAGATGAAGGCTAACACGGAGGCGGCAAAGCTTCTTGTGTATCAGGCGGCATGTGCAAAGGACGATCACGAGGCGTTTTCCCACAAAGCCGCAATGGCAAAATTAGTGGCTTCCAGAAATGCATCCGATGTGACGCGCCGTTGTCTCCAGCTCTACGGCGGATACGGCTACACAAAGGATTATCCGATTGAGCGGATGATGCGCGATGCAAAGATTACCGAGATATACGAGGGAACCTCAGAGGTTCAGATGATGGTGATCTCAGGATGGATGGGTGTGAAGTAAGATGAGCGCTTAGCAAATGAGGGCGAATGCAACATATGAGGTTTTCCGGACACTTAGCGGGAAATATTGCTTAGGAGCGGGAGATTGATTGTGAGGTGAGATTTCATGGATATAAAATTACCATATTCAAAGGAAGGGATGACGCTGCATCTGGACGAGGCGTTTGACTACGAGATTCTTGAATCTGCCATTGCGTCTATGCAAAAAAGCGGACGGACAGAGGATGAGATCGTGATGGAAGCGATGGCAAATCCGATTGGTTCGCCAAAGCTTTCCGAGCTATCCGTCGGTAAAGAAAAGGTTGTCATTATCTGCTCCGACCACACAAGGCCGGTTCCCAGCAGACATATCATTCCTTTTATGCTAAAGGAGATCAGGGAGGGAAATCCGGGTGCGGATATTACACTTTTGATAGCCACCGGGTTCCACCGGGAGACAACAGAGGAAGAGCTGATCAGTAAATTTGGCGGAGAGATTGTAAGAAATGAGCGGATTGTGATTCACGACAGCCGTGACATGGATGGGATGGCAAATCTTGGAGTCCTGCCGTCGGGAGCGCCGCTTTTGATCAACAAAATTGCGGCTGAGGCGGATCTTCTGGTCAGCGAGGGCTTTATCGAGACACACTTTTTTGCGGGCTTTTCCGGCGGGCGCAAGAGCGTGCTGCCGGGTGTTTCCAGCAAGGTAACCGTGCTGGGGAATCACTGTGCGGCGTTTATCGATTCGCCCTACAGCCGTACAGGTGTGCTGGAGAACAACCCGATTCATCGGGATATGCTTTTTGCCGGACGGATGGCAAAGCTTTCCTATATTGTAAATGTCATCATTGACGCGGATAAAAAAGTCGTTTACGCAGTTGCCGGTGATGCCGAAAAAGCGCATGCGGCGGGCTGCGAGTATTTGCGGAGTTATTGCCAGGTGACACCAAAAAAACAGGCGGATATCGCGATCTCCACAAACGGGGGTTATCCCCTCGACCAGAATATGTATCAGTCGGTCAAGGGTATGACCGCGGCGGAAGCGGCTTTGAAGGACGGCGGCATTATCATCATGGTATCCAACTGTGGAGACGGCCACGGCGGAGAGGGATTTTACCGGGCGCTGAAGGACTGCGAAAGCCCTGCAGCGCTGATGGAGGAAATTTTGAAGGTGCCCCAGGATGAGACGAAGCCGGATCAGTGGGAATATCAGATACAGAGCAGAATTTTAATGCACCACAAGGTGATTTATGTAATGTGTGAAAAGTATCGTAAAATGGCGGAGGAGATGGGATTTGAGACCGCCGGTGATGTAAATGAAGCATTGGCGGCGGCAGTGGCACAGAAAGGCACGGATGCCCATATTGCGGTCATACCGGATGGGGTTTCCGTGATGGTCAAACGGGTATAGGGATGGACCGCACGCGGTTTATCTGTTATACATACAACAAGACATGATTTATACTAGGGGCATACTTATTTCCAAATGATTTGGTAAATCATTTGGACGATGGGTATAACTCCAAGGATGGCAGGCCGCCGGATGTTCCGGTCGGCCTGCTGTCCGTTTACGGCTGAGACAGGGAAGCGCGTTACGCAGGCTCGTTACTCAGCCGCTAAATTGTTGCAAATTATAAGATTTTGTAATAAAATAGGTAAAGTTCTTATTTGGTGCGGGGATCGCCGCGGCGCAGCCGCTTTAGCGAGGCACCGCAGACAAGCAGAAAGCGGAAAGCAGATGGAAGGATGGATTATTCAAAATTAAATGGAAAAAAGACATATGAATATATATTCAATTATTGCTCGGAGCAGATTTTATCCGGCAAACTAAAATTGAATGACAAGATTCCTACGGAGCGGGAAATAGCGGAAAAACTGGGCGTCAGCCGCAATTCCGTGCGGGAGGTCATGCATATGCTGGAAATCACGGGACTGATCGAATGCAGGCAGGGGAGCGGCAATTATGTCCGGTGCGATCCGATGGAATATATGCTCAAATCGGTCAACATGGTGATGGCGCTGATGCAGATTGATTATTCGGAAATTTTTCATATCAGAATCGGATATGAGTATGCGGCTATCCGGCTGGCGATTCAGGAAGTGCTGCCTCAGGAGCTGGAGGAGATGCACCAGATTCTTATAAAGATGGATGAGCCGATGAGCTCCAAGGAGAGTGCAAAGTATGACGTGGAATTTCACCACAAGCTGGTGAGCGCTTCCCATAACCGAATGCTGATTTTATACAACTCCATGCTCTATGGCCTGATGGATTTGTTTATCGAGGATTTCCGCTCGAAAATACTGATGAATAAGATGCGTGCGGAGCTGCTGCGGCGCGCGCACTGGGCGATTTATCACGCGCTGGAGAAAAAAGATCTGCAGGAAGCGATCAAGGCGCTGAACAAGCATTCACGGATTGTGCAAGAGCAGCTCGACCGGATGATGCAAAAGGAAGAAAAGCAGAGGGAGGATGAGTGACGGGGAGCCGCCGGCGATTGTGGCGCGGCACCCTGCGGGGGATTTTCTCTTGACTCTTCGGTTTGACAAAAATATAATAGTCCATGAGACAAAAACAGGAGGTAGCATATGGCATTGGCAAAAAAGCCGGTGAACGGCATGAAGGATATCCTGCCGCAGGAGATGCAGATCCGGGATTACGTACAGGGCGTGATCAAAGAAACATACCGAAGCTTTGGTTTCACACCTGTCGAGACACCGTGTATGGAAAACATCGGAAATCTCTCCAGCAAGCAGGGCGGCGAGAATGAGAAGCTTATTTTTAAAATTTTAAAGCGGGGCGAGAAGCTAAAGCTGGGCGAGGCAAAGGAGGAAGCCGATGTCGTGGACTTCGGTATGCGCTACGATCTGACGGTGCCGCTGGCACGCTTTTATGCAAACAATGCGAACGAGCTGCCGGCGCCCTTTAAGGCACTGCAGATGGGGAATGTCTGGCGCGCGGACAGGCCTCAGCGCGGTCGTTACCGCCAGTTTATGCAGTGCGATATCGATATTCTGGGCGAGCCGGGAAATCTGGCGGAGATCGAGTTGATTCTGGCCACGACAACGACCATCGGAAAGATCGGCTTTGAAAATTTTGAGATTCACATCAACGAGCGGCGGATGCTGCGGGCTATGGCATGCTACAGCGGCTTTGCGGAGGATGCTTTCGATACGGTGTGCATTATTTTGGATAAAATGGACAAAATCGGGCGTGAGGGTGTTGCTGAGGAGCTGGGGAAGGAGGGCTTTGCCCCGGAGGCCATCGGGAAATATCTGGCGCTTTTTGACGGCGTGAGGGCGTCGGATAACGGGCTGAAATACCTGGCGGACACCCTGGGTGATTTTTTGGAGCAGGGTGTATACGACAATCTGCGGGAGATCATCGACGCGGTGGAGACGGCAAAGACTGCGAAGTTTGAGCTGATCTTTGACCCGACGCTCGTGCGCGGCATGGGTTATTACACCGGGACGATCTTTGAGATCGTTATGCCCCAGCTTGGCGCGGCCTGCGGCGGCGGCGGGCGTTACGATAAGATGATCGGGCGCTTTACCGGACAGGACGTTCCTGCCTGCGGTTTTTCCATCGGGTTTGAGCGGATTGTGCTGCTTTTGATGGAGCGCAATTTTCAGATCCCGGCGCAGCCTGCAAAAAAGGCGTATCTTATCGAGAAGGGCTATCCGTCCGAAAAGCTGGCGGAGGTCATCGGGATGGCGCAGGCGGAGCGCGGCGAGGGAAAGCAGGTACTTGTCGTTCGCATGAACAAAAATAAAAGGTTTCAGAAGGAAAAGCTTGGCGCAGAAGGGTATACGGAGTTTGAAGAATTTTTTGCAAGATAAAATTGGAGGACAATATATGAGTGAATCGATGCAGGGCATGCACAGGAGCCACCGCTGCACGGAGGTGTCAAACGCCAATGTCGGCGAGAATGTGACCGTCATGGGCTGGGTGCAGAAGAGAAGAAATCTGGGGAGCCTGATCTTTATTGATCTGCGCGATCGAAGCGGGATTTTGCAGCTCGTGTTTGATGAGCCGCAGATCGGTGCGGCAGGCTTTGAGAAAGCGGAGGCGCTTCGCAGCGAGTACGTCATCGCCGTGACGGGCGTCGTACAGAAACGCACGGCTGCCGTCAACGAGAATTTGAAGACCGGAGACATTGAGGTCATTGCGAAGGAGCTGCGGATTTTGTCGGAGTCCGAGACACCGCCGTTTCAGATTGAGGAAAACAGCAAGACCAACGATGAGATACGGCTGAAATACCGTTATCTCGATCTGCGCAGGCCCGATATACAGAACAATCTGATGCTCAGAAGCCGCGTGCTGACGCTGATGCGTGCGTTTATGGCGAAGGAGGGCTTCATCGAGATCGAGACGCCGATTCTTTGCAAATCCACGCCGGAGGGTGCCCGGGATTACCTCGTGCCTTCCCGCATTCATCCGGGCCATTTTTACGCGCTGCCTCAGTCACCGCAGCTCTTTAAGCAGCTTCTGATGGCCAGCGGTTATGACCGCTATTTTCAGATTGCAAAATGTTTTCGCGACGAGGATTTGCGGGCGGACCGCCAGCCGGAGTTTACGCAGGCGGACATGGAGCTGTCGTTTGTTGATATCGAAGATGTATTGGATGTGAACGAGCGTTTGCTGCAGTATGTGTTTAAGGAGTCCATCGGTGTGGACATTGCGCTGCCGCTGCCGCGTATGTCGTGGCAGGAGGCCATGGACCGCTTTGGAAGTGACAAGCCGGACACACGATTTGGCATGGAGCTGTGTGACATTTCGGATGTGGTGAAGGACTGCGGCTTTGGCGTGTTTACCGGAGCGCTAGAGGCGGGCGGAACCGTGCGTGGCATCAACGTGAAGGGACAGGGTTCGATGCCCCGCAAGAAGATTGACAAGCTCGCAGAGTTCGCGAAGGGATGTGGCGCGAAGGGGCTTGCCTATCTGTGTATCAATGAGGATGGGAGCTACAAGTCCTCCTTCCTGAAATTTATGACGGAAGAAGAGCTGGCGGCGCTGGTGGAAAGAATGGCGGGCGAACCGGGGGATCTTTTGCTCTTTGCGGCGGATAAGCACAAGATCGTCTGGAACGTGCTGGGTGCGCTGCGCTTGCAGCTGGCGGCAGAGCTTGGACTCTACGACGAAAATCAGTATAATTTCCTCTGGGTGACGGAGTTTCCGCTGCTGGAGTGGTCGGACGAGGAGGAGCGCTTTGTGGCGATGCATCATCCTTTTACGATGCCGATGGAGGAGGACTGGGAAAGAATCGACAGCGATCCGGGGAGCGTGCGGGCGAAGGCCTACGATATCGTGTTAAACGGCACCGAGCTCGGCGGCGGCTCCGTCCGTATTCATCAAAATGATATTCAGGAAAAAATGTTCGAGGTGCTGGGCTTTACGAAGGAGCGGGCACACGAGCAGTTTGGTTTTCTGCTGGACGCGTTCTCCTACGGTGTGCCGCCTCACGCGGGGCTTGCCTACGGTGTTGACCGCATGATTATGCACATGGTACACGCAGGGTCCATCCGCGACGTGATGGCATTCCCGAAGGTGAAGGATGCTTCTGACCTCATGAGCGACGCGCCGGGGCCGGTGGACGAAAAGCAGCTTGCGGAGCTTGGGATCGCCTTAAGAGGCGGGGAGTAAAGGAGAGACAAATGAAACTGAGTACCGTTTTAGGAAAAGAGCGGGTGACGCTCTCGTTTGAGGTGTTTCCGCCGAAGTCGACTTCGGATTTTGAGAGCGTGAAGACGGCGGCGTACAACGTGGCGGCGCTGCACCCGGATTATATGAGCGTGACCTACGGCGCGGGCGGCAGCACCAGCAGAAATACGCTGGCCATCGCTAAGGGCATTCAGAAGGAGTTTGGTGTCCCCGCGATTGCGCATCTGACGTGCGTGGGCGCGACAAAGGATTCTATACAAAAGTCGCTTGCCGATATGCGGGCGGCGGGGGTGGAAAACGTGCTGGCGCTGCGGGGCGATAAGCCCGACTGGATGGAGGGCGAGCCGTTTACGGACTATCACTATGCCTCTGAGCTGGTGGATTCGATTCGGGAGTTCGGAGGATTTTGCATCGGAGGCGCGTGCTATCCCGAGGGGCATCCGGACGCGGAAAATAAGCGCGAGGACATTCTCAATCTGAAACGAAAGGTGGACGCGGGCTGTGAATTTCTGACGACGCAGATGTTTTTCGATAATCATATTTTTTACAATTTCCTGTATCGTGCCAGGGAGGCCGGTATCACGGTTCCGATCATCCCGGGCATTATGCCGATCACGCGGGCGTCGCAGGTGAAAAATGCGGTGAAGCTTTCGGGCTGCAATATGCCGGAGCGCTTCATTAACATTGTGGACCATTTCGGGCAGAACAAGGATGCCATGCGGCAGGCGGGCATTGTCTACGCAGCCGGGCAGATTATCGACCTGATTGCAAACGGGATCAAGAATATCCATGTCTACTCCATGAACAATTCACGGATGGTGCAGGGAATTCTGGAAAATCTTTCGGCAATCACGGAATAAACCGTAAATCTTAAATTTTTATAAAATCGCTTTACAAACAAAAAAGATATGCTATAATCAGCATATCTTTTTTTCGTATATCATTTTTATTCCGCTATTTTTGGCGGGTCAAAGCATTGAGATTGCCGTTCGGCAAAATTTTTCCCGGAGTAAGACAACCACCTACGGAGGTATTTGATTGTCTGAAAAGAAAATCATCGGGTTGTTTGGCGCATGCCAGACGGATATCTGTATTTATGTTGCTTCTATTTTGCAGAACATGGGCTGCCGCGTCTGCGTGGTGGACAATTCTTACGAGCAGGCGATGCACTACTGCATTCCGCATCCGTCAGAAAAGCTGCCCACGATCACTTACAAAAATATTGATTACGAGTGGCTGATTCCGCCGGAGCGCTGGCAGGAGAAAGAGTGTGACTATCTGCTGGTGGATTTGGGAGTCTGGCCGCCGCAGGAGGCGCTGCGCATCTGTCAGGAAATTTATCTGGTGATGGATTGCGCCATTGCGCAGGTGGCCCGTTATCGGGAGTTGATGAAGCGTGCCGCGCTGCCGATGAACGTGATTCTGCGGGACGCGTGCCCGGAGGCGGTAAGTGCGCGCCGTGTGTTCGCGATGCTTCAGGAGGAAAACTGTTTTGTGGTGGATTCCTATGTGCTGCCCCTTAGTGAGGAGGACGTCTCCTGCCGCGTGGCGATGCAGTATCAGGGCTATCACAGTTTTGGGCGTATTTCCCTGCCTTTTGAGAAAATGCTTGTGGCCATTTGCAGGGAGCTTTCCGCCTGCGAATCCTCGGTGATCTGGCGCAGCTTCAAGCGCGCGAGAAAGGGGGAGTGCGCATGAGGATCGTTTTCTGGGGAGCCAGCGGCGGATGCGGGACGACCAGCAGCATGGCGGCGGTGGCGGGGTATTACGCACTCCACAGGGGAGGCCGTATCTTCTGCATGCAGTTAAAGTCTGCCGGCGGAGATCTGGAGCTGTTTTTTTCATCCTGGGAAAAGCGTCCGATGTTCAGGGAGGAGAGCACTTACTATGCGCTTGAGGGAATGGACTATCTGATCCGGCAGGAGCAGAATCATAAGCTGGATTGGGACTGTATCAGGGAAAGTCTGGTCCCGTTTTTTGACTACCGCCTGTTCTGTCTGCCCTGCGGCCAGCGTGAGAAATCAAAGCTGTATCCGAGACAGTCGCTTGCACTGCAAAGCCGGGTTGCGTTTCGCATGGAAAAGCATGCGGATCTGCTGTTTATCGATATGGGAAACGAGAGGAGTGCGCTTGCGGAGGAACTGATGCAGTCGGCGGATGTTGTCGTGGTGAATTTTTCCGGTGAGCAGAAGGAGCTGGAGGAGTTTTTCGAATGTCCGTTCAGGTGCAGTGGGAAGCTGGTGTATCTTCTGTCAAATTACTGCAATGAGCAGGTGTACAATATTGCAAACCTGCGGCGGATTTACCGCACGCAGGAGACGTGTACGTGTGTACTTCCGGCAAATCCGTTTTTTGCACAGGCGTGTGCCCGCGGACGGCTGGAGTCTTTTATGAAGAAGCGCTTTCGCAGCCGCTTTTGCCAGCGGGACGAGCAGTTTGCGAAGGAGCTGTCAAGGGCGGCGCGGATGATTGCGGAGGCCGGGACGGATGGTTAGAGCGGGTTGTGCGGCCGGAGGGTGAAAAAAATGTGGGAGGCAGAGGCAGATGGTCAAAAAATGTGATATGCGCATGCAGTGGGAGGGCGGAGAGGAGGCGCTTAGTCTGGAGGACATGGTTCGCCGCACGGGGGAGCATGTAAACCGCATCCTGCGGGAAAACCTCTACGAGATGAATCTGAATGAAGTGCAGTTGAACCGTTTGGCGCGGCAGAAAAAGGAGCTGAGGGAAAATCTTTCGCGCTGTGGGGTGGGGGATGAGTCGGCAAAGGCTTATATGCTGGAGTTTTTGCAGGAGAGTGTGCTGAAGCTTTTTTCCCTGACAGAGCAAAATATTGACGAAGTGTTCTACTTTCGGGAGCGCGGGCAGAAAAATGTGGAAATTCTATTTGACCGGCTGCTTTTTATTTACAAAAAGAAGTACGGGAAGGATGCCATGCATGCTTTGATTGGGGAAAACGGACTGCTGCGGGAAGAGGGACGCATCCGCGGAACGGAGATACAGGAGATTTACGCGAGAAGGGGCAGGGCGCTCTCCTTTGTGGAAAAGGTCGAGCTTTTGGCGTGGAAAATCTACAGTGCTTATAAAGGGCTGGGAATCGTGGATGAGCTGCGGGATATGAATATCGACGGGGTATCCGGCGGTGTGTCGGGACTCCCCGGCGACTATCACAGTGTGTGGATGTTTTATGAAGGGCGCAGTGTGCACCTGGAATTTCTGGATTTCCGGTCGGAGAAGGAGCTGGAGCGCATCTGCCGCAATGTCTGCCGTTTTGAACAGCCCGGAGAGCTTTCAAGGGCGCGGGGCTACATCGTGCATGAGATGGCGGATCATTCCCGCGTCGTGGTGGCACGCCCGGATTTTGCGGAGAGCTGGATGTTTTTCGTGCGAAAGCTCGGAGCAGGAGGAAGACGCGCGCTTCATGAGCTGTTTACGCAGCCGGGGGCGGATGCGGCGTTGGAGCTTTTAGTGTGGCTGGTCAAAGGCTGCCGGGTGGTGGGTATCACGGGGATGCAGGGGTGTGGGAAGACGACGCTTCTCATGGCGCTGGTTGAGAGTATTCCCCCGGAATATACGCTGCGGGTGCTGGAGCTTGCCTTTGAGCTTCATCTGCGGCGCTGGTATCCGCAGCGGAATATTGTGACCTTTCGGGAGACGGAGAGCATCGGCGGCTGGGAGGGCCTGGAGCTGCAGAAAAAGACGGACGGGGCGGTGAGCATTATCGGAGAGGTGGCATCGGCGCGTGTGGCGGCATGGATGGTGGAGAGCGGACAGACCGGCTCACTTTTTACGCTCTTTACCCATCACGCAAAGACGACGCGGGCGCTGATTTTATCACTGCGAAATGCGCTTCTGAAGGAGGGGAGTTTTTCAAACGAGCGTGTTGCCGCAGAGCAGGTGGTGAACGTCGTCAATTTTGACGTGCATCTGCATCTAAGCCGTGAGGGAAAGCGTTATATTGAGCGCATCACGCAGATTTGTGAGAATCCGCGCGAGCCGGAGGGCTATGAGCTTATTGATCTGGTCGTCTACAGGGACGGCGTTTACGAGAGGAAAAACCGTTTATCACTCGCGGCTCGAGAGGAGATGGAGCGCTGGATGAGCGAGGGGGAGAAGGAGGCGTTTCGTATTGTTGATATTTAATGTCATGTTGGATGCGGTACTTGTGCTGCTGTGGCTTTTGATTATGAGAAGACAGCGTCAGCAGAGGGCGCAGGAAAGACTGCTTGCAGAGCAGGAGCTTTTTTTGAACCGGCTTCTGGAGCAATACGGGCGCTGTCAGGATCTGTCGGAGGCGCTTGAGGAGAGTGCTTCGGATTGTGAAAGCGTTTTGCAGCATGAGGTGATGCGGCTTATGCAGGCGCTTATGGCGGATGGGTTTTCCGAGGAGGCGGGGCTTTATACGAGAGGCGCGAAGAATGCTTATTTTGTGCTTCTGTTTACCCTGTGCCAGACAATACGGTCATTTGGGGATATGCATATCCGGGGTGTTTCCCTGTTTGCGCACAATATTCGTTATATCAAGGAGGAGGTGCGCATTGAGCTTTTGCGCAGGCAGGAGGGGCGATATGCGTTTCTCGGGCTTACGGTGCTTAGCGTCCTGCCGTTTTTCTTTACGCTGCCGATTCGTTTCTGGAGCAACTCCGTCACCATGGATATGAACCGCTACTACAGCGGTGCATACGGGTTCACAATATTGATTGTATGCTTTTTTTTGACCGGCATCTGCGCGTTTTTTGTGCAGGAGCTGCAATATCCGGGTATCAGGGGCATAAGCGCAGATGTGCTGGAAAAGCGGCTCTTGTCGCTGACGCTTTTCCGCGGGCTTATAGACCGGCATATCGCACGTCATTACAGTCGTTATTTAAAAAAGAACGAGGCGCTGAAGGCTCTGCAGGGCTTTGGTAATATTCGGGAATTTCTTGTGAAAAAGCTGCTGGCGGCAGCGGGGCTGGTACTGTTGTTTTGTATGCTCACAGCCGGAAGCCTGTTGTTTGGCGGCTCTTGCGGGAGAGGTGCGCTGCTGGCCGGTGCATCGCTGAGTGCAGTGGCCGGTTACCTTCTGCCGGATGCGTGGGTGATCATTTTGCAGGCGCGTGTGGAGCGGCAAAAGATGGAGGAAACGATGCGGTTCGAGACGCTCATTTTGATCGTCATGAACTACGGTCAGATTACGGTGGAGGAAATTCTGCGCTGGATGGAGTGCTTTTCCCTTGTGTTTTCCCGGGCGTTTCAGCGGGCGGTGGACGATTTTTCGTACCAGAGGCGGGAGGCGCTGGAGAAGCTCAGGGAGGAGCTTGCCTATGAGCCGGTAAAAAAGCTGGTGGACGGGTTGATCGCCTGCGACGAGATTCCGGTGGTGCAGGCGTTTTACGACATGGAGGGCGAGCGTGCCTACGATATGGAGCAGTATAAGAAGAAGGGGGAGGCTGCGCAGCGGGAGAAGGCCGCGCTGGCAAGGGTGATTGCATTTCTGCCCTTTGTGGCGGTTCTGGCGCTGTGGATGATCGTGCCGTTTGTGCTGGAAGGGCTGACGCAGCTTGGGTCATATTAGTGCGCTGGCCGTTCTGGTCATTTGCTTAAAATGCCTGTATGGGTTTCAGGGGGGCGATGAGCGGGCTGTACAGCCTGCTTCACTGATAACAAATACAGCATGCATGTACTTGAGGAAGTTTTTGCATATGCCAATGAGACAGTATGCGCGCGGTCGATGAAATCTGCTGTGCGTATTGCGTCAACTGGCAGAAAGGAGCGTTTATTTGGAGAATAGTTTAAAGGGTCTGATGATGGCGGCGGGAATTATTATCACATGCATTATCATCAGTCTGGGCTTTTATATAGCAAGGGAGGCGAGCGATACTGCCAGCAGCGGTACGGGGCAGATCAATGAGCTGCAGGCGGAGTTCGCGGACACGTCAAAAATGATGTACGACAACACGGAGGTTTCCGGCAGTGAGGTCATCAATGTCATCCGAAAGTTTGGCGACGAGATGCTGGGCGTCAAGGTGCAGACGAAGAAAAATACGAGCTACTATATTTATCAGTTCAATGATGCGGACGGGAGCCTGAAAAATGCATCTGCGCTGGATTACAAGAGTGCGCAGGTCGCCACAAACAGCAATTACATTAACCCGACAGGGCGTTTTCTGGGGACAGTGGTGCGGGATTCCAACGGTACGATCACCGGGCTCACCTTTGTGCAGCAGTAGGAGGAAGGTATGGAACATATAACAGAGGGGTTATATATGGCGGCTGCGGCGGGGTTATTCGCGCTGGCGGTGAGCCTGATGCTTTTGGCGGGACGCGGCGTGGATGGTATGTTTGCAGATCAGCAGGACGTTTTACTCCCGGGGGAGCTGATGTGGGAGGCCGGGGATGAATGATATTTTCGGAAGGTTGTTTACGATTTTTCTGGCGGCGGCCGTTTTGTTTGGAATGCCGCTTGTCTATATGAACGAGCGGGCAAAGACCGCCGAGCAGCTTTATCTTTTGACGGAGGCAACGCATTTTGTGGACAGCGTGTGCAACACGGGCTATGTGAACGGGGAAATGCTGCGGAGCCTCTACGCTTCGATCTCCACCGGAAGTGCGGTGTACGAGATCACGTTTTTGCATGAGCAGCCGGAGTATGTCTATGACGAGGAGCAGGGGAGGTATGTACGCTGTGAAACCTTTTATGACGAGGATACGATCTGGGAGCAGGTGGAGAGGGGCGTGGACTACCTGTTTGGACGGGGGGATTTTTTTCGGATTACGGTGCGCAAAAAAGCAGGTTTTCTGCTGTTTTCCGGGATTGCTGACCGGACGGTAGGCGTGCAGTATGGAGGGACCGTGAAATATGAAGCTTACTGATTTTTGTCTTTTGTTTGCGTCGCTTTTTGTGTGCCTGTTTCTCGGGCGGGATCTGTATATTCAGGGGCTGCTGTCGCAGAGTGTAAGCGAGATTTCTCATAATCGGCAGATGGACCGCATCGATGAAGACGCGCTGATGGATATCGTGGAGACGGCGTACGAGGACGGTTCGCTTCGCGTGCGGACAGAGCAGATGCAGGAGCAGTTTGAGCGATTGCTTGCGCTCTCATTTGATCTGACGGACGATGCGTCGAGATTGTATGCACAGGAGGCTGTGACGCTTTTTTGTTTTCGCCAGTATCCGTATCGCCTGAGTGCGCAGGAGGTGGATCAGATGATAGAGGGTATGGAGATGCAGGCGAACGAGGAGAAGCGCAGGAGAAGAGAGGCGCAGCTTTTGCGGATTGCTATGCCCTACTGCACGCATGAGGCATGGTATCAGCCGCCGGCAGGGCCGCAGCTGTTTACTGTACTTGACCCGCGGGAGCCGTTTCGCGGGCACGAACGCGCTGTGCTTGGCGGAAGTCGTATCGTGAAGCTGTGGCGTGAAAAGGGGATTGAAGCACATGGAAATCTGTGATATGATTATCCAATGCAAATAGCCGAGTGACAGGGCAGCTGTCGGCTCCAGAGAACCGGAATGCCGTCCGTAGCTTGGAAAATTTAAGATGATAATAAACAGGAGGCTTTTATGAGTGGCTCGGATGTTGCCCAACTGGTGATTCTGGTGATATTGATTTGCCTGTCGGCGTTTTTTTCATCGGCAGAGACTGCGTTTACGACGGCAAGCAAGATTTATATGCGCACGCTGGCGCAGGACGGAGATAAGCGTGCCAGGCGTGTGCTTGATATTACGGAAAACTCCGGAAAGATGCTCAGCGCGATTCTGATTGGCAATAATGTGGTGAACCTGTCGTCTGCTTCGTTGGCGACAACGCTGGCGACGCGGCTGTTTGGCAGTGCGGCAGCGGGGATTGCCACCGGTATTCTGACGCTTCTGATATTGATTTTCGGGGAGATTTCACCGAAAACCATCGCGACGCTGCGCGCGGATAAGCTGGCACTGAATTATTCCGGTATCATACAGTTTGTGATGACAGTGCTCACGCCAGCTATTTTTGTAGTAAACTGGCTGGCGGAACATTTTCTGCATCTGGTGGGTGTGCGTCCGGGTGAGGAGGGGCGTGCAATGACGGAGGAGGAGCTGCGAACGATCGTGGATGTGGGGCAGGAGAGCGGTGTCATCGAGGACAAGGAGCGGGAGATGATCCACAATCTCTTTGATTTCGGCGACGACAAGGCAAAGGAGGTCATGATCCCGCGGATTGATATGTGCTTTGTGGATGTGAACAGCAGTTATGAGGCGCTTTTGACAATTTATCGGGACAGCTATTATTCGCGGCTGCCAGTGTATGAGGAATCGACGGACAACGTGATTGGCATTCTGAATATGAAGGATGTACTCGCTTTTGAGGGTAGCAGGGAGGAGCTTTCTATTCGTGCGCTCATGAGGGAGCCGTTTTTTACCTATGAGTACAAAAATACCTACGAGCTTTTCCTGGAGATGAAGGAAAAGGCGGTCAATCTGGCGGTGGTTTTGGATGAGTATGGTGTGACGGCCGGACTTATTACGATGGAGGATCTGCTGGAGGAGATTGTCGGTGAGATTCGCGACGAGTATGACATGGATGAAAAGGATGACTATGAAATTATTGCGGAGGGGAAAGAGTACCGTGTGAGCGGCTCTATGAATCTGGGTGATTTTTGTGATCTTGTGGGTGTAAAGTATGAATCGGAGGACTCGGATACGCTTGGCGGATTTTTGCTGGAGCTTTTAGAGCATTTTCCAAAAGAGGGGGAGTGTTTTGAGGCTGAGCAGGGTGTGCGCTTTCAGATTTTATCGATGGATAAAAAGCGTATTGAGACGGTGCTTGTCGTGCGTACCGCGTAGAGTCTTTAATTTATAGAAAAGAGGTTTTCAATGCTGGATCTCGTGATAGACACGCTGATTGACAGTGCAAAGCTGCTGCCTTTTTTGTTTGTCACTTATTTATTGATGGAGCTTTTGGAGCACGGGGCAGGCGGTGCGCTCGTGAAAAAGATCAGTGCCGTAGATAAGGCGGGTCCCTTGTGGGGAGCTGCCTTTGGTGTGGTTCCCCAGTGTGGGTTTTCCGCAGCAGCTTCGAGTCTGTTTGCGGGAAGGGTGATCACAGCGGGTACATTGCTTGCGATTTATCTGTCTACATCTGACGAGATGCTGCCGATTTTACTGTCGGAGTCAGTTCCGGTACTTACGATACTGAAAATACTCGGAACAAAGCTGTGTATTGCCATGGTCAGCGGCTTTGCGGTGGAGTTTGGACTGTATTTTGTGCTGCACCGGACGGATGTGCAGATGAATATCCATGCGATATGTGAAGAGGAAAACTGTCACTGCGAGGACGGTGTTTTTGTTTCCGCCTGCAAGCATACGGTCATGATTTTTATCTATATCCTGCTTATTTCTTTTGTGCTGAATGTGCTCATCGCGTGGATCGGTGAACAGACACTGGCCGGATTTTTCTCGAATGAGCCGTTGCTTGGACAGATGGCCGCAGCGCTGGTCGGCCTGATTCCGAATTGTGCGGCATCTGTGGTGATCACGAGCCTGTATGTGGATGGAATTATCGGTGCAGGAATGATGATGGCGGGCCTTTTGGCAAACGCAGGCGTGGGGCTTCTGGTGCTGTTTCGGTTAAACAGAAACAGCAGACAGAATATAACCATAATCTGCCTGCTGTATGTCTTGTCTGTCTTCTGGGGGCTGGTCATCAGCCTGACAGGCTTACAATTTTAGCATTTTGCCCGATTTGTAATCGGGCGTAATTTTTTGCCGAAGTGGTAATCCTTCGGGGCTGTCGCACTAAGCAAAGCATATACAAGATATCGTATAAAAGAATGGTTGA
>CASCGD010000032.1 GCA_949132985.1 uncultured Lachnospiraceae bacterium | reverse complement strand
GGGTGAGATGATGGGTGAACTGTCACGGGAGGAGGCCACACAGGAGAAAATTTTTAGCTGGCTTCCGGAATCAGATAAGGAGTAGAACGATGAAACAACTATTAAAAAAATTCAGCACATTGATGATACTGCTCGTGTTGTTTGTCCTGTTTTCGGTCTCATCCGAAAATTTCCTGAAGGTAAACAATATTCTGAATATTTTAAGGCAGATTTCCGTGCTGGGCATTTTGACCTGCGGCATGACCTTCGTTATTATATCGGGCGGCATGGATTTGACGGTGGGTGCATATCTGGGCCTGACCGGTGTGATTGCGGCGAAGTTTATGGGTGAGGCGGGTATGCCGATACCGGTGGCGCTTTTGCTTACGGTATTGCTGATTACGCTCATCGGATGCGTGACCGGATGCCTGATTGTGGGCCTGAATGTGTCGGCGATTGTGATTACGCTGGGAATGATGACGGTTGTGCGTGGACTGGCATATATTATATCCGGCGGCCTGCCGGTATATGATCTGCCGGAGTCCATCGTTAATTTCGGGCAGGGGTATGTGTTAAATATACCGATTCCGGTAATTGTGATGTTGATTATTGTGGTTATCATGGCTCTGATTTTGAAATATTCTTATTTTGGCCGTTATATCTACGCGATCGGCGGCAATGTGGAGGCCGCCAAGCTGGCGGGTGTTGCTGTCGGAAAGATCACGGTCTCGCTCTATGCAATCAGTGCCTGTCTCTCCGCAGTCGCCGGAATCGTACTGGCCGGACGTATCAGCTCCGGCGCGCCTGCATCCGGAACCGGAACGGAGATGGATGTTGTGACTGCGGTTGTCATCGGCGGTGTCAGTGTAAACGGAGGAAAAGGCTCCATGACGGGCGCATTTTTCGGTGCGGTGATTATCGGAATCTTAAGCAACGGACTGACGATTTTAAATGTAGGAGAATACTATCAGCAGGTCGTAAAAGGTATCGTGCTCATTTTGGCGGTTGCGTTCGACGTGCTGGCGAACAGGGAAAAGGTAAAGCGCGTCAAAGAGGCATGACGTGAAGGGCGTGATGCGGGAGGCATGATGTGAAGGGCGTGATGCGGGAGGCATGACGTGAAGGGCGTGATGCGGGAGGCATGATGTGAAAGGCATAATGCAGGGACTCCATGCAAAGACGCGAGTTTAAAGCCTGCTTTGACAGGTCGGAGGAACATATGAAAAGTATATTGTGTTACGGAGATTCCAACACCTATGGATTGATGCCGGATCTGGCCAGCAGATATCCGCGGGATGTGCGTTGGACCGGAGTTTTGCAAAAGCTTCTGGGAGATGACTATTATGTGATCGAGGAGGGGCTTGGAGGAAGAACGACGGTATGGGATGATCCGGTGGAAGAGTATAAAAACGGAAAGAAATATTTGCTGCCCTGTCTGGACAGCCACAAGCCGCTGGATCTGGTTGTCGTTATGCTGGGGACGAACGATTTGAAATGCCGGTATTCCCTGTCGCCCTTTGAGGTCGGGGGCGGTATGGAAAATATTGTGAAAACATTGTTGAAATCGGATGCGGGGATCGATTTTCAGCCGCCGAAGGTTCTGCTGGTAACGCCGGTTCCGATTCACAGCGTAGGCCGGGAGATGGATCTGGACCAGATGATACCGGATATGGAGTGCAGGAGCAAAAAGCTCGCTTATTATTATGAGGACATCGCAAGACGTTACGGCGTGTATTACATGGATGCGGAGGGAAAGGTCGAGCTGAATGATGTGGACGGGATTCATTATTCGGCAAAAGGCCATGCGCAGATGGCGGAGCTGATGCGGGATAAAATACTGGAAATCCTTGGATAAACACGGAAAGCATGCTATACTGTCTTTTGGACACACAGACATAAACAGATGAAGCAAAGCGGTTACGGCAGAGGACTTTCGATGGTTACAATATTTGATGTGGCAAAAGAGGCAGGCGTTTCAAAATCAACCGTTTCGCGGGTGATTAACAATGACGGGCGTGTGAAGGACAAGACGAGGGCGGCGGTGGAGGCAGCAATCGAAAAGCTGAATTATTCCCCAAGCTTTATGGCACAGGCGATCCGCACGAGAAAGACGCACACAATTGCCCTGATGGTGCCGGAATACAGCAACATTTTTTACACGGAAATGTTTCGCGGCGTGGAGGATGTCGCGTTAAAGCACGGATACATGGTGCTCGTGTGCAACACCGAGCGCCATGCGATGAGTGAGATCGAATATGCGCAGGAGCTTCTCAAGCGGAACATCGACGGCATTGTGTACAACACGTACCGGAGGGACGATGCGATGGCGGAATATCTGCATCGTGTGGAGAAAAAGGTTCCTGTCGTTTATATGAACAAGGCGAAGCCCGGGGATGAGGATGTACCCCATGTGTATACGGACGGTTTGCCGAGCACAAAAAACGCGGTTGATTATCTTTATAAAAAGGGACACCGGAAAATTGGCTACGTCTTAAACTCAAAGGATATCAGCATCATCGAAGACCGCTTTCACGGATATCTGGAAGGGCTCGCGGCGTGCGGACTGGAAAAAAACGAGGCATGGATTTACCGGGTGCGCCGGGAGTACGAGCCGGATTATGTGAGGCTTGGCTGTGATGCGGCCCGCTATTTCCTTTCCTTAAAGGAGCGGCCGGATGCCATTCTGACAGCTATCGACATGATCGGAATCGGCTGCGTGAAGGAGTTTCATGCGGCGGGGGTGGATATTCCCGGGGAGATAAGTGTGATCGGCTTTGACAATGTGTTTTTGAGCGAGCTGACCGATCCGCCCCTCACCACGATCGGACAGCCCATCCGCGCGATGGGGCAGGCGGCAGCGGAAATTCTGATCTCCATGCTGGAGGGGAGAGAATGCGAGCGGACGGTTGTCTTTGAGGGGAATCTGATCGTGCGGGGCACGACCTAGAGACCGGACTCACACGAATGATTCATTTACCAGGGGTTGGCTGTACAACCCCATTTTTTTCCGCCTTTTTTTCGTATTATTATAGTAGTTATAATTTATGCGGTATAGGGAAACACCCTGCGTGTGTACCTGGATGCGCAAAGGTAACAGTGAAGCCGAAGGCTGAACTGATACGCACAAGGAGCTGCGCAGGAATAAGGAAAGAGGCGGTAATTATGAAGAAGCGGATTTTTCTGGGAGGTTTTTTGACGGTGCTGGCGCTGCTTTTGATTCCGATGGCGGCGGAGGCGAAGGAGAAGAAAACGGACAAAGGGATTCCTGTGACGTCGAAATATTTTTCGGACAAACGGATCTTAAAAAAGGCGAAAAGATATGACAAGGATCAGGACGGATATCTCTCGCCGGAGGAGATCGCGAAGGTAAAATATCTGATCTGGACGACGAATGCAGTTGATCTGTCACAGTTGAAATATTTTACCAATCTTCGGACGCTGTGTGTAGAAGTAAAAGATATGAGCCGTTATAACGGAAAGACGCTTGACTTTACGATTTTTCCGAAGATGGAGCATATATCAATTACGTTGGATTATAAGAAGCCGACAATCAGTTTGCCGGATGTGAAAGTCAAAGTATCGGGGCTGGAGCATTTGAGTTCGGTTGGTATTTACTGCCGGTGTGCCGAAAAGAATGGAAAAAAGCTCCGTACCCAGTTCGTGGACACGGTCGATCTTCGGAATCTGCCGTCTCTGACGAATGTTTATATGGACGGCGTGAAGGAACTGATCTTTGACGATGATAACGGGGTTGAAAAAATCGAGGTAAAAAATATAACGAAAGCACCGTATGGGCAGCTCGCGAAGCTGGAGCAGTTAGAATGGCTGCTTTTGTGGTCGGATGACCCGAAGTTTACAGAGGCTGACGTGTCTGCAAATCACTTTCTGATTTCATTGAATGTGCGGGGCGCTTCCCTGAAAAAGGTTACCACGGCGGGAGCGGAGGCGTTAGAGCGGCTGGGTGTCAAGAGCAGCTTGCTGAGGGAGATCGATCTCACGCAGAATCCGAAGCTAAAGGAGCTTAACCTGATCTGCCCGAATTTAAGATCACTGGATCTGACAAAAAATCCGAAGCTGGCCTGGATGTATGTTAGCTTAAAGCGACTCGAAGCGCTTGATCTTACAAAGAATTCCAGATTAAGGAGACTGAGGATCAAAGCGGATCAGTTAAAAGCACTGGATATGAGCAAAAATAAAATGTTGAAGGAGCTTGATATTGTTTCCGGGGGACTGACGGAGCTGAACATTGAAAATAGCGAACTGCTGGAATATCTGGATTTATCCGCCGCCCGGCTGACAGAACTGGATTTGTCCGGTAATCATCTGCTTAGCTTGGTGTCGATCCGAAATACCGGGCTGAAAGCGCTGGATTTATCCGCGCAGGTCCGAATATGGGCGCTCTCTATGATAAATAATAAGGCGCTGGCGAAAGTGACCCTGCCGCAGAAGCTGGTGCTGGCATCTCTGAGCATCGTGGATACGCCATGGCAGGTAGACCTGTCGGAATTTGAAAATTTGGACCGCCTGGAGCTGGGCGGAGCCATCGGTGCTTTGAAGGCGGGGGGATTGCCCTCTGATGTGGAGGAATTGACGCTTGCGGATATTTCGTTGAAAACGGTTGATCTTTCAGAACTGGAGCGATTAAGGCGACTGACGCTTCGGGGAAATATCGGAGTTTCGAAGCTAAAGGACCTGCCGACAAATATAGAGCGGCTGACGGTGGAAAATACGCAGATCAAATCGGTTGATCTGTCACATAATGTGAATTTGGATGATTTTCGTTTTCGTGGAAACAAGAAGGCTGAAAAGCTTGATCTTAGAAGAAATGTAGATCTTTGCTTTATAGACGTATCTGATAATGCACTGAAAACCTTGAACCTGGGCAAAAAAAAGCGTTTAAGTATTTTGGACTGTAAAAATAATAAGCTTACAACCCTCGACCTCTCCGGCGTGCCGAAGAGCTGCAGCGTTTATTGTGACAAAAGCGTGAAGGTGAAGGGATTTAAAGGGAAGGTCAACCGGAACTGACCGTTGTTTTTCAAGAATTGTTTTTTTGCACACGCCCATTGACAAGTGGGCGTGTGAATGATATGATAAGTTATAGTTTTGCGGGTGTAGTTCAATGGTAGAACACCAGCCTTCCAAGCTGGATACGTGGGTTCGATTCCCATCACCCGCTTTTTTTGATGCCCTGCTGTTTTCCTTTACTCATGCCAAGGAAACGAGCCGGGGGTATGCCGGCCTGACTTTTGGGTTATTGCTCACTCCGTGAGCAGTAACGACTTTTGGCGACTGTCCGGAAAAGTTGATAAGTGCTGGTTGCTATTGGCTATTCCTTTGGGTATAATAGGACTACAGGTGAATTTATGTAAAGGTAAGCGCAGCTTTAAAAGTCTGCTACAGAAAACAGATGACATTGTATTCATAATTATAGAAGGAGCATGTATATGAAAACTGCAATCGTGACGGATTCAAACGCGGGTATCTCGCAGGCAAAAGCGGAAAAGTACGGCATCTATGTGCTCCCGATGCCCTTTTATGTAGACGGGGAGCTTTATTTTGAAGACCGGACGATGACCCACGAGGAGTTTTATGTGCGGCAGCAGGCTGGTTCAAAAATATACAGCTCACAGCCCGCTCCGGCAGATGTGATGGAGCTGTGGGATCAGGTGCTGGCGGAGAACGACGAGCTTTTGTACATTCCTATGTCAAGTGGGCTTTCCGGGTCCTGCGCGACTGCGCAGGCGATGGCGCAGGACTATGACGGAAAGGTGCTGGTGGCGGATATCGGGCGCGTCACCGTGACGCAGAAGGCCGCCGTGCTGGAGGCGAGAAAACGGGCGCTGGCGGGAGAAAGTGCAGCACAGATTTTAAAGGAGCTGGTCTACGCAAAAAAAGACTGTATCATTTATCTGACGGTGGAGGATTTGAAGTATCTGAAGCAGGGCGGACGCATTTCCGCATCCTCCGCGGCGATTGGAAGTCTGCTTAATATCAAGCCGATTCTCTGCCTGGAGGATGAGAAGGTGGAGGCAGTCGGAAAGGTGCGTGGTGAGAAGCTGGCCAGGAAGAAGATTATACAATATCTGGAGGAGAGTTTGCAGAACAAATTCCATACGGACGATCTGGATCAGTTTTATCTGGCGGCCGCCGCGAGCATGTCCGAGGAGGACGCCCGTGCATGGAAAGCACAGCTGGAGGATAGATTTGGCGTGCGCTGCAGTATGTCCCCGATTCCCTTAAGCCTGGGATGCCATCTGGGACACGGTACCTACGGCGCAGCACTTATCAAGAGAATGTGAGGAGGAAGGCAAAATGCGAAGCATTTTTTAGGATGCCTTCCGACGATATGCCCGTGAGCAAAGCGAGCGGGCGATACCTTGAGACAGGAGGAAGGCAAAATGCGAAGCATTTTTTAGGATGCCTTCCGACGATATGCCCGTGAGCAAAGCGAGCGGGCGATACCTTAAAAAAGGAGGGGTTGAGAAATGCAGTGGACAAGAGCAGAACTAAAGGAAAAGGCAAAGTTCAGCGTCAGGTCATTCTACTGGCCGTCAGTGCTGGCGGCGTTTATTCTGGCGCTCATAGGCGGCAATGTCGGCGGAAGAAATCACAGGGATGCTGAGGTCAGCTATACGGGCAATGACATAGCGGATGCGCTGGGAGGCATCGTCGGGGGACCGTGGATGTTTTTCTTCGGGCTTGCGATGATTACCGTTTTCGTGATGCTGATCGCCGGGCTTGTGCTGTCGATTTTCGTATTTCATCCTCTGGAGGTTGGATGCAAAAAATATTTTCTGGATGCGAGCGACGGAAACTCCTGGCTTGGGAATCTGGGCTACGGATTTAAAAATGGTTATATCAATATTGTTTCGTCCATGTTTTTGATGAGCCTGTTTATTTTCCTGTGGGGACTTTTGCTGGTGATTCCCGGGATTTACAAGGCATACGAGTATCGCATGATACCTTATCTTCTGGCGGAGGATCCGAATTTGAGCTTTTCTGAGGCAAAACGCCTTTCCTCCGAGATGATGTACGGCGAGAAGTGGGGTGCATTCGTGCTTGACCTGTCATTTATTCTCTGGCTTTTTTTGTCCTCCATCACATGGGGGCTGGTCGGCATTTTCTGGGTAAATCCGTATATCCAGTACACGGATGTGGAACTGTACAAGGTCGTGCGCACGAAGGTGCCGGGACCTTATTATGCCGGAAACAATGAGTGGTGAATTTAGCCGGTTCACAGTATAAGTTAAAACAACCGTCACCTGGCAGTGGCGGTTGTTGTTTTTCTCCCTCCTTAAAGAAGTGCCCGCTCTCCAAAATAGAGAGCGGGACACGCCATTTCATCTTTACGATTCAGTCAAACCCTTGTGATTTTCCCTTTGCACCCTTTCACCTTGACCTTCTTGTCGCATGTCAGCTCCTGAAAGCGCTCTGCTTTGGATAAATCCAGCTTTTTCAGTTTGTTTTTCGAGCAGTCCAGTATTTCAAGGCAATCTGACTTTGACAAATCCAGCGAGGTCAGCCTGTTGTTCGAGCAATTCAGTACTTCAAGACACGGTATATCCGGCATATCTCCCTTTGGTAAATCCAGTGAAGTAAGCCGGTTGTTTGAGCAGTTCAGTGTTTTAAGATACCTTTTCCCTGACAAATCCAACGAAGTCAGCTTGTTTTTCGAGCAGTTCAGATAACTTATCTGCGCTTTTGGGCGGAGCTTAAGGGTTTTTAGGGCATTGTCGCTCACATCGACCACATAGAGTCCTTTGTGTTTGGTCAGATCGAGCTTTGTCAGCTTTTTGTTCCCGGTTACCTCCAGCCAGGAGAGTCGTGTCTGCTTCGACAGATCCAGTGATTTTAAAGTCATATTCTGCACATACAGCGTAGAAATCTGTGTGTTTTTTGATAAATCCAGCTTTGAAAGCTTCTTGTTATTGCTAAGGCGTAGCTGTGTCAGCAATTTCTGCTTTGACAGTTTCAACGATTTCAGTGGCGTTCTGTCAATTTCAAGGACGTGCAGCTTTGTGTTGGCAGAGAGATCCAGCGAAGCAAGATCCTTGCAGTGGACAGAAAGATAGTAAAGCTTCTTGTTTTTCTTTAAATTTGAACCAGGTATTTTCTCCGATTTTATACCTAACCTCTCAAGCTTTACATTCTTCGTAAGATTCAGCGCCTTCAATCGGTCTGATTCCACATTCAGCCTCTTCAATGCAGTATTCTCCGCCACATTTAACTTCGCAAGCTTCGGGCACTTCAGCTCAAGCCGTTCCAACTTCTGGTTGGCAGATACGTTAATTTCCGTAATCTTCGGACATTCCAGGGAAAGTCTTGTAATCGCCGGATTCTGCGACACATCAATGCTCTCCAAAGCGCCACTGTCGATTTCAACCGTTCGCAGGGCATCCGCACCCACCAGATCCACGGATGCAAGATGGTCATTTTTCAACCACAGTTCCGAGAGGGCACTACTCCCCGCTACATTGATCTGTGTAAAATCCGGGTCACCTGTCCACACGTCAAGGTTTTCCAGCTTTCCGGCCCCGAAGATCTGTTCTACCGGAATTTTTGCTACATCAAACAGGCGAATCCGTTTGATTTGATGCCCGCTGTCAAATATGACGCCCGCCGCATGCCAGACATCCACATCTTCCAGTTCTGTTGTGCCTCGGAAATCGATTGTTTCAATCCTGGCATCCGTGCCGCTGACAGCGGCGCTTCCTGTTTTTGCGACGTCTTCAACGTAAAAGCTCTTTAAATGTGCTAACCCTGACACTTTAATCCGGACGGTAGAATCAGCTGTTGGTGCCAGACGGGAATCCAGTTCCAGATCCACATGCTCAAGATTTTGGAGTATCGTCAGGTCAAGCTCATCACCCAGCCAGTCGCCATATTCGTCGGTGTCATCTGCTCGTTCTACCGACAGCTTCGTGACTGCTGCTATCTCCTCCGGCGAAAGCAGCCCGTCTTTATTTTTGTCACACTGGTTCAAATAACTTAAAAGCCACTCGTTCGGGACATATTCGGATGTAAGCAGGATATTTCCGTCCGCCGATATCTCTTTTGCGTGTGCTACGCCCGCCGGAGCAAATATCAGTGCTGCGGCTGCCAGTAATATGCCTGCAAATATTGATTTTTTCATGCTCTGTTCCTCCTGATGCAGCGCCCGCTCACAAAGATCGCGGGTATGCCTTTCTCCTCATACAAATTTCTCATAGAGAAGCGCTGTAAACACTTTGTTTCGTCAATTTGATCTCATCTTTGCTACATGCATCATCAATCACCGAAGGCGAAAAGGTGTTGTCTGCTGCTGATATGCTTGTATAAAGCGTACGACAACTAACCAGCGAAGCGTGGAAGCGCTCTCTGCAGAAGTCCACATTATCCTCATATATCCGGTTTGGCGGATTATCGGGGTCGTTTAGAAGGCTCGGGATCATATGTTTTTTAAGCTTGGGAAAGGTCAGCTTGCCCTTTTTGCTCATCACGTCATTCCAATTATTAAAGTCAGACATGCCCAAATAAGACCCATGATCACTTGAGTTTTTACTCTCGTGCCGCTCATAATCCGCATTATCAAAAGCATAATCCGGTATCAATGATCTGTGCGCATATAAATCTCCCAGCAGGTGCATCACAAAACCGACGACCAGATATTTCTTTTCACCCTTCGTCGTGTAAGCTGACAATCCGTAATCGCTCCTGTTGTTTAACATTTTATTGGTTGCCGCAATCATATTTGTAAAGCACTTATAGTCGTTTGATATAGCTTCTTCTTTCTTTTCCGGCTCATTTTCATCTATATCATCTCTTTTAAAAGATTTTCTTGTTATCACCTTATTAACTAAATCGTTTGCCTCTGTCACAGTTTTACCATTCCCTATATAATTCGCATACATCCAAATCCCCTTAAGGTTCAGGTAATAATTCCCCCACCCGTGAAGGCCGCTGTGATTATCAGCGGTATCCTTAAATTTCTCGTCAGCCAGTTCCACTGTTTTTAAAGCTGCCTCTAAATATTTGCCGCTTAAAGATGTATTATTGACAAGGTATTTATGTTTTTCGGTTGCCCACATACCTGATATGATTCCATCCGCATCATAAGGGGAAGGCTGATTCGAATTAACCGGCAAATAGGTGCCGCTGTTTCCGCTTATGTAATTTTCCGAAAAATCATCGTATATCTCCAGTGCGTAACCGATATCTAAAAGCCCTGCGGATGAATTTGCAACGTTTCTTGATGATGCCCGCAGCAGATCCCTCACAAGATCCCGGCTGCTTCCTTCCTGTGAAAGCAGGATCGCTGCGGAGGCGGAAACCTCTGCGGTGGAAAGGCTCGTCCCTTCTGTGGACGCTACCCCGTCAAGTATCCCCATCGTGATGATCTTTTCACCCGGGGCTAAAAGCTCCAGCTCGTCGCCGGCAGACGTAAAATCAGATTGCAGGCCGTTCTCATCAGATGAACCGACAGCAATCACTTCATCGTATGCGGCCGGATATAAAACGCCGCTTTTGCCTGTGTTGCCTGCCGAAGCAACCAGCAGGATTCCCGCATTATAAGCGTCCGTGACAGCCTGATGCAGAACCGACGAATCGACAGGCGTACCCATGCTGAGATTGATGACATCCGCACCCTGATCGATTCCAAGGTAGATGGCCTCGACCACGTCGCCGACTGTGGCTTCCAGCTTTGCATCCATGACCTTCACTGAAAGCAGTTCTACATCAGGGAATATGCCCCTGATACCGTTTGCATTATTTGAAGCGCCGATCATACCGGCGAGCGCAGTCCCGTGCCCCGCTGTATCATCAAACAGAACGTCGATCTCGTCATCCAGCAGGTCATACCGCTGTGTGTTGTTGATGGACTCGCTGTAGGAAACGCCGCTGTCGATCAGCTCTACCATCACATCCTTGTCCGCTAGGAAAGAATCATTGCCAAGATTGATCGCGTCGAGATACCACTGATTCAACTCCTCCGTATCAGAGCCGGATGATTCTTCGCAGCCATACAGGGTGATCGCCTTATCAACAGCCAGCACGCCATCTGCGTTTTCGAGCTTTTGGACTTCACTGTCGGTCAATTTCGCATCAGCGATCACTACATCGTCCAGCTTGACCGTCTGTATCCCGTCATTCAGATCATATTTGCTAATCAAAGTATCTGCATCCGATGTGTTATCCAGAATAACCGTGTAATTTTCAGCGGCTCCTGCGCCGACTGATGCAAAAACAGGTTCCGAGGGAAAACACATCGGAACTACAGTCACAGCAGCTAACGTCAATGCAGCGAAACGGTAAACTTTTTTACAAGGTGAATCCCTCCCTTTTTATAAATTTTATAGTTATTATAACACATCAGACGCTGTGTGAAAAGAGGCGAATCAGATATTTGGAATTTTTTCAGGACACAATGTCAGTTCGTTCATGTAACTTCTCTCGGATATCATAGGGAACTGAATTGGCTTTCTTTCTGTCATCGGAATCCCCGCTGTCCTTACTTTGCAATATTTTCTATATGTCAAAACCATTTTTTCTACATATAATACTTAAGAACACGAAGCAAATAGTGTTTCTCAAAAAACTCGTTTTTTGTTGTCTGCGAGTATTTTTGTGATATAATCAAGTCAGAGGATAGCGGCGTTGACCAGCTATCGTGGTGTTGAAGCAATTGACTGTGTCGGCATGCAGCCGGTTGTGGAGCCTGGCCTTGGGTTATGCGATAACCTCAAACCGAACAGGTTCTTCGGAACTGAATGAAAACGCTTTTTAAGGGCCTTGCATTAGCAGGGTCCCTTATTTTTTGCAAAGGGCAAGGTACATATGGATCTGTTACAATCAAGATGCCTTCCAAGGGCGCGCCTTCCCCGTCCATCCTTTTTCTTGCCAGTAGGCGGCGTCCGCCTCGTTCCACCCGTGTTTTTGCGCAATGCGCATCATTTCAAAAAAGAGCCTTGTTTTCAGGGGCGGCGTGAGCTGATTCTGATTTTCTCTGATGGTCTGTGCCAGCCGGTTCAGATCTGTTTCAATCCGGCGCTTCTTTTTGGCACTGACCCGTTTCCAGGAGGTTTCCATGACAGCGACGCCGTAGCGCCAGGTTTTCGGGATTCCCCAAAAGAAGGTGCTGTGCGCCATGTCGCGGTTCGTGCTCTTCATGCCCGCGCCTGCGGCTGTGGAGATGCAGACGGCCTGCTTGGAGAACATTTTCTCTTCGGGGCGGTGAACCATCCACCGCCAGCCGTAATGGTCGAGAAATGCCTTCATGGCGCCTGTCACATGGTACACATATACCGGGCTTGCCAGAATGATCACGTCGGCCTGGTCCATCGCCCGTGTGATGGGCGAGAGCTTTTCGTAATGCGGACATTTCGTCTCCGACTGTGTGAAACAGGCCGTACAGCCGGTGCAGAATGCGCCGAAATCCTCCGGCAGGAAAAATTCCGTGACTGCTCCGCCTAATTTTTTTGCCAGTAACCGCGCGACGTGGCAGGTAGAACCCCGGTGGCTCTGACCGTGGATGATGGTGATGTTCATAGTATTTCCTCCATTTGATCTTGATGAAATAAAGCGTTCCAGGAAAACCGCATCCCCGCCGCAAGCCCCGCATCCGCGATCTGCTGAAGCCTTTCAGGGGCTTCGAGGGCGCGGCGCAGCCGTTCACACGCTTCGTCGGGCTGTGCGGCATCGTAGAAAAGCAGCTCTTTTCCGTCCGTAAATTCCCGAGCAAGCCGGGTAGAAGGGTCGGTAGCCGCGACGGAACCGTTTAACATGGCGGAGAAGATCCGGTCGTGGAAGCCCGCCTTAAACTCAGGCATGAGGTTTAAGGTGATGCGGCTGTCCGCCATGAGGGAGAAGGTGCGCGTAAACGGAACCTGACCGTGCAGCGTGAGCGTGCTGTCCGCAGCGCGTGGAAGCTTCTCCCAGCTGTCGCCGTAGAGCGCGAGGGGCAGACGCGCGCGTTCTGCGGCGCGTAACAGCTCCCGGCGGCGGAAGGCGCGCACGTAGGTGTCCGCCAGAAAGCAGCTGTGCACGTAGAGCGGCATCGCCTCGGGCAGATACGATTCGAGCCTGTCCCCAAGGGAACGGATGGCGCCCTCAATGGTCTGTTCCGTGTGCTCTAAAAGCTCTGCGATCAAAAGCTTTAAGTCGGACCGGATAAACGGTGGAAGCTCCCCGATTGCGCGCATGATCTCATCCGGGTCGGTGTAGGTGCCGGTAAAGAGTGCGGGAATCTTCCGTCGGCTGATTGGAAGCGGCGCGGACAAATCTGACGCCAAACGCTGGCCATCCTGTCCGCTGGAAAGGTTTGCGTTGCCAGCCACCCCCGCATCACAGGAAACCTCCGCGGCAGACGACCCGGTGGCAGTCCACAGCCCGACGCTTTTGATGTGGGGGTAATATTCCCGCACATAGGCGGCATGATTTTCATCGAGACAGCGCACATGGTAGTTTTTCAGCCCGCATTTGAGGGAATCGTGGTGATAGAGCGGATGGTCGAGCAATAGATTAAAAAAGGGGGCGTCGATGCAGTCAAAAAAGTAACCGCCCTCCTCCATCGTAAGTCTGGGCGCGCCGGAGCTGCAGTCGATGACCGCGTCAAAGTGTGTGCCCGCAAACTGTTCAAGCTCCCGGATCGGATGCTTTGCAGAAGAAAAAACGACAACCTCATGGCCGTGACCACGGAGTAGGCGTGCGATCTGGCCGGTGAAATAAGTATAGGAGTTGTAGCAGGTCTGCTGCAACTGTAAAATCAGGTATTTTTTTGTATTTTTCATAAATAGACCCCTTTGTGATGACCTCGATTTCCGTATATATTAAATATAGTACCATTTGGTGGCAGGGGCGGCAAGTCCTGACAAAATGAACCGGGCCGGTAACAATGAAGCCACGGTTACTTTTCACGTCCCAGGAACGCGCACTGGCTGCGCGTTCCGTGAGAACATGCTTCAGGAGTGAGAGGCGATTTTTGCGCAGCAAAATTCGTAGTATCGCCCCGAATCGTTACTATGAGTGGCTCTCGAGCCGTGAATAGTAACAAGCCACGGGCTGAACGTTTACCCGGAGGGCGTGCTGTCAGAGTGTGTGGTAATCAGAAAGGAGAGCATATGAGAGAGATATCGAACTGTGATTCTTGCGCGAATTTTATCTATGACGAGGACGAGGATTATTATGTCTGTGACATGAATCTGGATGAGGATGATATGGTGCGTTTTTTGACAGGCACCTTTGAGAGCTGTCCATATTATCAGTCGAACGATGAGTACGAGATCGTGCGGCATCAGATGTAGGCCGGGCGCAAATCAAACGCATGGTCGCGTTGACTTTCGCGGTTTTTTTTGATAAACTGACGACAAGTTGTGCGCCCTGTGCACACCGAAAAAGAGGGAGCAGGGATTAGGAGGAAAGCAACATGCGAAGCATTTTTTAAGATGCTTTCCGACGACATGCCCGTGAGCGAAGGCGAGCGGGCGCTACGTTGATTTAGGAGGAAAGCAACATGCGAAGCATTTTTTAAGATGCTTTCCGACGATATGCCCGTGAGTGAAAGCGAGCGGGCGTTACCTTAAAATCAGGAGGAATTATGAGCGGATACTTACGAAAATTTTTGGCGGCAGGGTTATGCCTTGCGACGGTTACACTGTGCATGCCCGGGCAGCTTACTTTTGCTGCGCCGGTAAAGGACACAGAAACGATGGGTGCGGAAATGGAGGCGAGCGCTATAAACGAACCGGTCATGGCGCCGACGGATGACGTTACGATTACGGATGAGACTGTGACGACACCCACCACGCTTACTGCGCCGGTGCTTGCAGCGGAAAATGTGAGATATAATTCAGCGGATATTACGTGGAACGCGGTGGGTCAGGCGGTGACCTATGAGCTGCAGCAGTCGGCGGATAAGAAAACTTATACAACGCTTGCGACACTTTCATCAGGGCAGGAGCTGCGCTATCACGCACAGAATATGTACACCGGGACAAATACGTTTTTCCGCGTGATTGCCACGGATGCGTCAGGCGCGACAGCTACATCCGCACGGCTGAAGGTAAAGCCCGTGCTGCCCGCGCCCACGGTCACAAAGATGGAATCCAGCGCTTACAATAAGATTGACCTTGCATGGACGGCTGTGGAGGGGGCGGATTTTTACCGCGTGTACCGCAGCCTGACAAAGACCGGCGGCTACAAGAGCGTGAAGACGGTTTATACAACGAGTTATACGAATACGGTTGCGTCCGGAGTGACTTACTACTATAAGATCATGCCGCTGCGCTATAATCCGGACAATAAAAAGGTGCGCGGAAAGTGCTCGACACCAAAGAGCGTGGCAGCCCGGATGGATGCGCCGACGATCACATCGGTCACAAATTCTTCAAACAACAGCCTTACCGTGGCGTGGAGCGCAGTCGAAAATGCGGGCGGTTACGCGGTGTACCGCAGCACGGAAAAGAGCAGCGGCTACAAGCTGGTGAAGGAGCTGGGGAAAAATACGCTGGAATGGAAGGATACTACGGTAAAAGCAGGTACAAAATACTTTTATAAGGTAAGTACATATCAGACGACAGGCGGAGTGAAAGGCTATGGAACGAAATCCGTATCGAAATCCAAGTGGACTGTTTCGGATGCGCCGGGCGACCTGAAAGCGGTACAGGATGGAGATGGCAATGTAAAGCTTAGCTGGACAAAAACGGCGGGGACAACCTCGTATACGATCTACCGTGCTCAGGGGGACGGTGATTATGTGCAGATTGCCGTTAAGGTGAAGGGCAGCTCCTATACGGACAGCGGGTTGGTTGCCGGGGAGATCTATTCCTATAAAATAGTGGCGGTTCACGGCACTCTTGTCAGCGAGAAGAGCAAGGCTGTGGCGGTTCAGACTGGCGCGATTAAAGTGAATACCCGCACACTTTTCCTGGGGCCCGGAGTGTCAAAGAAGCTGTCGGCGGAGAGCGGAATTTCCGGTCAGGTCACATGGAGCAGCGAGGATATCGAGGTTGCAAAGGTGGATGCAGAAGGAAAGGTGACGGGTGTCGCTCCCGGGAAGACGACCGTTTATGCCGAGACCGGCGGCGTTTCAGCGCCGGTACAGGTCACTGTGACGGACTGTAAAGTAAACGGCATTGATGTCTCTAAGTGGCAGCAGGCAATCGACTGGAAGACAGTCAAGGCTTCCGGCATCAAGTTTGCAATGCTGCGCCTCACCTATGGGACGTCGGTGGATATTCAGTTTGAAAATTATTATAAGGGAGCAACAGAGAACGGAATCGATGTAGGTGTCTATTGCTATACGCGGGCAACGACCGTAAAAGAGGGCGTTGCGGAGGCGAAAAAGCTGGTGGAGCTTTTGGACGGAAGAAAGCTTCAATATCCGGTTGCACTGGATCTGGAGGATGAAGTGCAGATTAAAAATATGACGAAGGCGCAGCGCACGGAATTGATTCTGGAGTATAAGAAGATTATCGAGGATGCTGGCTATCAGTTTGTTGTTTACTCCAATTTGAACTGGCTGACAAATTATATTGACCAGAGCCAGCTGGAGGACGAGAATGTGGACATCTGGATCGCCCGTTATCGCAGCCAAAGCCTTGGACATGGCTATAGCGGAGGCGGGAACGTGACGATGTGGCAGTATTCGAGCACCGGTCAGGTGGATGGTATTCTGGATGCTTACGGGCGGTATATCAATGTAGATTTGGACGTATGCTATGGAGATTATTGATGCGCAGGCGCAGATGAAAAAAAGACAGCCTATCGGTGTGTTTGATTCCGGTGTGGGCGGAATCAGCGTTTTAAAGGAATTGATTCGGATTATGCCGAATGAAAACTACATTTATTTCGGGGATTCGAAACATGCGCCCTACGGTACGAAAACACTGGAGGAGGTGCGAAGGCTCAGTTTCCATAATACCAGGATTTTGTTGGAGGAGGGAGCAAAGGGAGTGGTGGTTGCCTGTAATACGGCCACCAGCGCAGCGGTTCGCATTATGCGGAGCATGTACCCTGCACTGCCGATTGTGGGAATTGAGCCGGCCTTAAAACCGGCCGCACTGCAAAAGGAGCACCCGAAGGTGCTCGTTATGGCGACTCCCATGACGGTGGGGCAGGAAAAGTTTGGCCAGCTGATGAAACGCTATGAGAAGAAAGCGGATATATATCCGCTGCCCTGTCCGGGGTTGATGGAGTTTATCGAGGCAGGAGATCTGGACAGCGGACGGCTTCATGCATTTTTGAGAGAACTTTTGGAACCCTATCTTGAGAAAGGACTGGATTCGGTTGTGTTGGGCTGTACGCACTATCCGTTTGCAAGGAAAGTGATTCAGGAGATCGTAGGTGGCCGGATTACGATTTTTGACGGTGGCGGAGGCACGGCGCGGGAGATGAAACGACGGTTAGGAGCAGCGAATCTTCTCAGTCCCTCCACGGAGACGGGCTGGGTGAAATTCGAGAACAGCCTGGCGACGAGGGAGGAGCTGGCATTGTGCCGGCAGTTATTAGATAGTAAATAATGTTAAGCGAAGGGGCGATACCTTAGAGGAGGAAGGCAAAATGCGAAGCATTTTAAATTAGATGCCTTCTGACGACGTGCCCGAGAGCGGAGCGAAGGGGCGATACCTTAAAGGAGGAAGGCAAAATGAAACTAGGAAAAAAATGGAGCGGTTTGTTTTCCGGCATGCTGGCGCTGGCACTGGCGGTGACAGCATCCCTTGACGGGGCGCCGGTATCGGTATCCGCAGCACAGCCAGACAGGAAGGCGAATCTGCAGGCTGGTGCAGATTCGGAAGCAAAAGCGAGTGCACAGTCAGACGACATGATTGATTTTGTGACGGAAACGGTTACGCAGGTAATTTCGGAGGGCGGTGCATCGTTTCGAAGTATTCCGTCTTCTCTGCGCCAGTATGAAGCGGATTGCTACAGCAGTGATTATTTTTACAGCAAGCTCACCGGCAAGGAGCAGCTTCTCTATGAGCGGTTGGACGCAGCCTGCGGAGCGCTCCTAACGGGAACGGGAAATGCCGCGGCCTATAAGGTAAACAGCAATGGCAAGACGGTCACGAGGCGGGGAACAAAGATGGTGAGCACCCTGGGGCTGACACAGGATCAGGTAAAGAAGGTGCAGTGTCTGTTTGTTTACGCCAACCCTCAGTACTATTTTTTAAACACGATTTTACTTACGACAAACAAAACATGCGCCCTGGGTATCTATGACGCGTTTGCATCCGGAAGCAACCGAAAGAAAGCCACGGAGAATGTTTATGACCGGCTGGAGGATTTGCAGGCGCAGGTAAAGACGGGCGGCAGTGTCTATACGGTGGACAGTCAGATTCAGGAGCTGCTCTGTTCCTGGCTGATCTATTTAAATGATGGGGATGTGCTGGATGACTATACGGACCCCTATTATACGCAGTCGATTTACGGTGCGCTCATGGAGGGCGACACGGTATGTGCAGGCTATACGAAACTGTATGTAGCGCTTGCAAATTATTTTGGCATTGACTGTGTAGCGGTTACCAGCGATTCCCATGCGTGGAATCAGGTGCGTTACGGGGACCACTGGTATATCGTGGATCTGACGTGGAATGACACGACGAACAGTAAAAATTATTCCTATCTCAGCAGACAGCAGATGACGAAGAAGGACCAGGATAACAATCATGTGGAAAAGAGCTTTTACAAGAGCATTCTTCCGATTGCGGATGAAGCCTTTTTGGGCAGTATGAAAACGATGATGGGCCTGGAGCAGCCGCAGGTGAGTGTAGACGATACGCCCGCCGGGCTGACGATCACGATGGAGTCCGGCGAGGGGGATATCTACTATACGCTTGACGGGACGACGCCGACGGGTGCGGATCTCTACACGGAGCCGATTGTGCTGACGGACGGAGGAACCTATGTTGTGACGGCGGTGACGGCAAGGGAAGGCATGCTCGAGAGCGCTTATGAGATTTTCCCCGTGCGTATTGCCGGCGGCAGTGTGACTATCTCGTCTGCGTTAAATGCTGCCGGCAAAAAGATTAAGGTGCAGTATAAATCGAAGAAGAGCTTTACGGGCTACGAGGTGAGCTACGCGTCAAAAAGAGATTTTCGTAATCAGAAGTCCGCGAAGGTTAAGGGGAATGCGGTGACGATCAGCGGTTTAAAGAAGGGGACGACTTATTATGTCCGTGTGCGCGGTTACAAAAAGGACGCTTACGGAAACTGTTATTACACACCCTATTCGAAGACAAAAGCAATAAAGATCACAAAATAGGATGAGATGAGTTACTGGTCGAAAGCAGGCGATGAGGAACGTATCTGTGTTTACAGGGATGTTTGGATCTCAGGGCAGAAGGGGCTGTGATATGTATCAGAGAATTGCCGTGTTCGCTTTCAGCGGACAGGGAATGGGAACAGGTGAACGAATCAGGGAGGCATTGGAAGAGCTGGGCGGCGACGTGGTCATGCGCGCCCCTGCCCGCCTTGCCTCTCGTGGCTGGAAGGGCTTTTCCACTCTTGCAAAGGAGCTGGAAGAGCTTTTTTTGCAGTTGGATGCACTTATTTTTGTAGGCGCAGCGGGCATTGCCGTGCGCAGCACAGCACCGTTTGTCAGGGATAAGCTGCACGATCCGGCGGTTCTGGTGGTGGATGAACTGGCGCAGTTTGTGATTCCGATTTTGAGCGGACATGTGGGCGGTGCCAATGAGCTGGCGCGCATCTTGAGCGGAAAGCTTTCGGCGCTGCCGGTCATCACTACGGCGACAGATCTTCGCGATGTGTTTTCCGTGGACACCTTTGCAAAGTCGCAGGGTTTGTCTATCGTGGAAAAGGATGAGATCAAGCACCTGTCAGGGGCATTGCTGGCGGGGGAACCGGTGGGGGCGCTGACTCCGGAGTGCGGTTTTTTAATCTCGCCTCATCCGGTTGGCGAACCCTTTGCGCACACGCTCCATCTCGTTCCCCAGGATCTCGTTGTGGGTATGGGCACCAGAAAGGGCGTGCCGCAGGAGGATTTGTTTCGTTTTCTGGAGGAAACGTTTCAGCGGGAGGGATGGTCGCTATACCGCATACGCGTAATTGCATCCATCGATGTAAAACGCCGGGAGCCGGGACTGATGGAACTCTCAAGGCGCCTGGGTGTTTCGTTTCTGACATTTCCAAAGGAAACGCTTGCGGCGCAGCAGGGGAACTTTTCGGCGTCTGCATTTGTGCAGGATTCGGTTGGCGTGGACAACGTGTGTGAGCGAAGTGCCCTGTGCGCGGCTGTCGCGAAGGGCTGGCTTGCACAGGGCAGCCGGTTTGAGGATTTCTGCCGTCTGAGAAAGCAGGCAAAGAACGGGATGACGCTCGCTGTGCTTGCAATTTGCAGGAAAACATGTTAGTCTTGTGTAACATTGAAGGTATCGGAATGTTCATAGATAAAGGAGTCGATATGGAAAATAAGAAGGATTTAACTGAGGAGGAATTAAAGGAAATCAGACGCAGGAAACGCGCACTCAGAAAAAAGCGGCTGGAAAAAAAGAAGGCGCTTGAGCAGCTGCGTATGCGCTCGCTGCTTGATGAGGAGGAGAAGTCGGAACCGCCGGAGACGGCTGAGGAGCGCTGCCGGCGGCTTTATACAAAGGCGAAGAAAAAGATGGGCTTTGCACCCCACATGTACCGCAGGGAGGATCAGGCGGATATGTACCGCCAGGCGGCAGAGCTTTTTGGAGAGGCGGCCGGATATGAGGAGGCAGATGCGCTGCGGGAGGAGTGCAGAGAAAGGGCAAAGGAACACCGCGCACTTTATATAGAGGAGACGTATGCGCTGATAAACGAGCAGCTTGCGCAGGCAAAGACGTTGGTAGACTGCCATAAAATGCGAAAAAATATCAATGCGATTGCAGATTTTAAGGAAGTGGAAGCGCAGCGAAGGGCATGTGACGATCTGGAGCAGCGGTTGCTGCGAAGAGAGCGGAATCAAAAAATTTTAAAAATATTTGCGGCTGCTGTAGTATGTGTGGCGGCTGCCGTCGTTATAATATATATACAGGGCACGGTTCGGATTTAGTTTCGGAGCAAAAATGTGATGGAAATATGAAGAAATTTGTGATATTATGTAACCTGAAAAGAGAAACTGTGTCTCTATAAATGTAGACAGAAAGCATGTTTTCAGATGTGCAGCATATTTGCGTCTGAACGGGTGTCCCCGGCGGGATGGCGCATGCTTTTGAATATATTTAAGAAGGAAGGACAAGAGCAATGGAAGAAAGGAAAGAAACGACTGTGGAATTCGAAAAGCAGACAGAGGGGCTTTTGCCGCCCGCAAAATCCGAAAAAAAGAAGGGGAATGCGGCGCGGGGTGCGGCGGCTGTACTCGTAGCGGCAGTGCTGCTTGGCGGAGTAGGAACCTCCGTAGGTATGAATGTTGTTTTGATGGATGAGATGCGGGCGCAGAAGGAGCAGGGTGCAAAGATGAGCCGGTTCATCGACGATGAGCGGGCGCGTCAGGCGAAGGAGGCCGAGAAGGAGAGCGACTATCAGGAGGACGGCTACAAGGTCATGGGGCAGTACGAGATCAAGAGCACCAAAAAGATTTCGGATGCCTATTTAAAGGGCGATCCGTCGGGCTTAAGCGACGAGGACAAGAAAACCTATGACATGGCGGCCAGGGTGCTGGGCGAGATTACGAAGGATGGTATGACAGATTATGAGAAGGAGCTGGCAATCTACGACTGGATGGTGGACCATATCGGCCACGGTAATGCGCATGTGATTACTATGCCCGGCCAGAGCAGCGAGTGTTATACGCCGCATGATGTGCTGGCGAGTAATAATGCCGTGTGTGTGGGCTACGCGACGACGTTCCGTCTGCTGGCAAATATGGTTGGACTGGATGTACATATCGTTCACAACGAATCCCACTCCTGGGATATGGTGCAGCTGGACGACGGCGAGTGGTATCAGCTGGATGTTTATTCTGACGCCGGTGGTGTCAAATACCGCAACTTCAACATGACCGATGAGACGGCGCGGGCCGGACATAGCTGGGATGGCTCGTCTCTGCCGGAGGCGAAGGGAACAAAGTATTCCTATGCGGTTCAGAACGCGAAGCCTCTGAAGAATATCAGTGCGCTTCCGAAAAAAATCAAGAAAGCGCTGGACAAGAAGCAGGATCACTTGTTTTTCAAGTTTCCGAAGGCACTCACCGAGAAGGAGCTGGCGGTTGCAGATCAGATGATGAGTTTTATTACGCAGGCGATGTATACCACTCCGGAGGGCGGGAATCTGGATATCAGCGGTCAGTGGATTCCCAACGGTGAGGACGACAACCATATTCTGGCAATTTATATTTTGGACTACTCGCAGAGCAATGAAAACGGAGCGGAAAATCTGAGTCCTGAGAAGATGTCTGAGCTTGTAAAGAAGATCAATGAGATTTTCGGGACAACGCTGGCGGACCCGAATGAATCAGGTAGCGAGGGTGCGGTTCCGTTGACGGATGAGGAGACGGCTTCGGAGGCAATGGCTGAGGGTAAGGCGATGGAGACAGTCACAAAAATCGATGAGAATGGCCAGGAGACAGTCTGGATGGTTGATGCAAACGGAAATAAAACGCTGCTTGGTAAAGAGGGATGAAAAAACCGGAGGGCTGATGCATTTGAAAGGATTTGAATTCATTATGAAGCATTTTTATAAGATAATGGTTGTCTGCCTGTGTATGGCCATGCTTGTGCCCGCGGTGGGCTGCGGCAGCAAAAAGGAGCAGGAGGGAATACAGGACGGGCAGGCTGTTGATATGAAAGAGCTGCGGGAGGCAATGCTTGCGGCGGACACGACGCTGCCTGAGATGAAGGTGTCCACCAGTGAGGATGAGAAGGGCGAGCTGAATTTTACCGTGTTCTCGGACTTTGACTATGAGCGGGTGCAGTCCTATTTCTACGCCTATGCGGCAAAGGGCGGTCCGCAGGAGATCGCCGTGGTGGAGCTGAAGGAGGCGGGAGATGCCGCTGCGCTTATGAACACGCTGCAGGATCATATTGAGATGCGAGAGGGGGCGCTGGGCGAGTACGCGCCGGATCAGCTGGCGATGGTGGAGCATGCCGTTATCAAGCAGTACGGGCGTTACGTCGCGATGATTATCGCGGAAAAGAGCGGGCTGGTGCAGCAGGCATGCGGCGATATGATGTGAGGTAGGGCCGCATAAGGGAATTGGCTTGGGGCAGCAGCCATGAGAATATACCCGCAAGCCAAATGATTTGTCAAAATGTTTTCGTTATTTCAGGGAGTATCGTAAATCATTTGGCAAATAAGTACGCTCATGAATATAAAATGATGAAGAAGGTAAAATGATGGTATTCAGCAGTATAATTTTTCTGTGCGCCTTTTTGCCGGTGGTTTTGTTCGTATATTTTTTGATTCCAAAGCAGTCACGCAATCTGTGGCTGCTTTTGGCAAGCTTGCTTTTTTACGGATGGGGAGAGCCGCGTTATATCCTCATCATGCTTTTTTCGACTGTTTTCGACTACTGTAACGGGCGGGCGATCGAGGCGGCGGACATACGCGGAAGGCATGATACGGTGGGCCGGGCTATTCTGGTACTTTCCGTGGCAGGAAATCTGGGAATTTTATGTTTTTTCAAATATACGGATTTTGCGCTGGCAACGGTAAATTCACTGGCGGGTACGCAGCTTGGACTATTGCAGCTTGCGCTTCCCATTGGAATTTCCTTTTACACGTTTCAGACCATGTCCTACACGATCGACGTGTACCGGGGCGAGACGAAGGCGCAGCACAATATCGTTTCGTTTGGCATGTACGTGTGCCTGTTCCCGCAGCTCATCGCGGGTCCCATCGTGCGTTATAAGGACGTGCAGCGAGAGGTGGATGCGCGGGAGACGACTGCGGAGGGCACGGCGCGGGGCTTGCAGCGATTTTTGCTGGGACTTGCCAAAAAGGTGCTGTTTGCAAATCAGATCGGCGCACTCTGGGATTACATACAGGGGCTTAACGGCACGGACATGAGCACAGCTATGGCGTGGCTGGGAGCGCTGGCGTTTACGTTCCAGATCTATTTCGATTTTTCGGGATATTCGGATATGGCGATTGGTCTTGGTGAGATTTTCGGCTTTCATTTCCCGGAAAACTTTGACCACCCCTACGAGGCGAAGAGCATTACGGAGTTCTGGCGTCGGTGGCATATGACGCTTGGCACGTGGTTTCGGGAGTATCTCTATATCCCGCTGGGAGGCAACCGGAAAGGGCTGCCAAGACAGGTGTTCAACCTGTTTATTGTGTGGTTTCTAACCGGGCTATGGCACGGGGCGGGATGGAACTTTATCTTGTGGGGACTGTACTATTTTGTGCTTCTCGTGCTGGAAAAGTGTGTGCTTTTGCGGGCGTTGGAGCGGCTTCCGAAGATCCTTCGGCATCTCTACACGATGTTTTTCGTGGTTGTGGGCTGGGTGATCTTTGCGTGTGATGATATGCAGGTGCTGAGCGGCTATCTGAAGGCAATGTTTGGCCTGGGCGTAAGGCTGGGGAATCGGCTGGCGCTCTTTGAGTGGGATATCTATGCGCCGTTTTTAAGCATTCTTTTGTTCGCATCGACGACGCTTCCGGCGCGGATCTCGAAAAAGCTTTTGATGGAGCCGCAGAGACAGCCGTTTTTGATGGGATATACGCTGCTGCTATTCGTGCTTTCACTGGCGTTTCTGGTGAGCGGAAGCTATAATCCGTTTCTTTATTTTAGATTTTAGAGGTGACAGACGCGGAATGTACGGTAATATTCACGGGCGATGAATTTTGTCATGCGGATTGATACAACGACGTCCGCGAGCGGGTGCTGTGTGGAAAAATATTTTGCTTATCGGTTTAATATATGATGGGACAGAGGGTCTAAACGGATGAAACGAAGTAGAGAGGAAAAGCATAAATATAAAGAAATAAATACGGAAAAGAAAGGACGGAGCGGACCGGAGCGCCTGGCGCGGATGTATGCGGGGCTTGTGATCGGCGCGCTGGCGTTTTGCGGTATCCTGCTCTTGGTGCTGCCGCAAAAGGATTATTCTCCGTTGGAAAACCGGTTTCTGGCGAAGCGGCCGGAGATTACGGGTGAGGGCATTTTGTCCGGCGAGGTTCAAAAAGGTCTGACGGAGGCGGCAGACGACCAGTTTCCGCTGCGGAACCAGTGGATGAAGATTGCGGCAACCGGCCAGTTTTTACTTTTTCACAGGGAGGTCAACGGCGTCTATATCGGAAAGGACCGCACGCTGTTTAACAAGGTGACGGACAGCGATCTGTCCGAAAAAAATTACCGGAAAAATCTGGGCTGCGTCACATCCATGGCAGCGGCTACGGAGGCGGATGTGTCGGTAATGCTCATTCCGAGTCCTGCGTCGCTGCAGGAGGAAAAGCTTCCGACGCACGGCGTTGTTTACGACAGCGAGCCGTACGAGACGCTTGGGGAGACGCTTTGCGAGGAGGAGAGCGTGCGCTTTGTGCAGACAAAGGAGGAGCTGGCGCGGCATGCCAGAAAGGATGAGAAGCTCTATTTTCAGACCGATCATCACTGGACTACGAACGGTGCGTATGTGGGCGCAGCCGTGTATTTGAAATCCCAGGATCAGGAGATCGCACCGCAGGCCGAATTTGACGTGCAGACAGTGCGCGAGGATTTTTACGGAACCATCTATTCAAAAGTAGCAGGGCTTGGGCTGATCCGGCCGGAGGAGCTTGTGCTGCCAAAGGCGCTGCCCGAAAACCTGATCATAGAGTCAGACGGCCCGCCTGCGGATGCGCTGGGTGCGGACGGCGAAAAATCCATGCCAGAGCTGACCGGCATTTATGACGAGAGCAAGCTTGCGGGCAAGGACAAATATGCGGTCTATTTCGGAGGAAATTATGGGCGTCTGACGATTAAAAACCCGGACGCGGCAGGAAAAGGCTCCCTTTTAATTTTCAAGGATTCCTACGCCAACAGCATGGTTCCGTATTTGCTGGACCGGTATGCGCAGATCACCATGATCGACCTGCGCTACTACAACGAGTCCGTCCCCGCGCTGGTATCTGAGGGCTGGGACGAGATACTTGTCTGCTATGAGATGAGCAACTTTATAAATGACCGGAACGTGGTGAAGCTGATCCGGTAGGAATCGGGTTTATTCCCGCGGGCAATGAGGAAAATAGCCATGCTTGCATGGCTATTTGACGAATGCCGCGAGGGTCAAATACCCCGCTGCTCTGCAGCGTTGCAAGCTTGATGCTCCGCTGTTGGCCGCGGGGTATTTGATTTGTGAATTTGAGTAGAAAAATAACAAATTGCTGTAGTATTTATATCGAATGCTGCGTTAGGTTTTATGTAAGTACCTCAAAACAGCCCGCGGTGACGACCGTCGGCGGAATGCGCGCAGGGGAGAAAGCAGATGTTACTATTTTTATCCATGTTGGAGACGCCGGAGGAGCAGAGTAAGTTTACGAAGCTCTACGAAACGTACCGCTATCTTCTGTGGTATGTGGCAAAGGATATATTAAAAGATAAGGATTTAGCGGAGGATGCGGTTCAGGAGGCATATCTGACGCTGACGCGGCATATGGATCAGGTGGAGGAGGTGGACAGTCCGCGGACAAAGCGGTTTCTGGTGACGATTGCAAAGAGCAGGGCCATCGACATTCTGCGGCGGGAACACCGCATAGAGGTGACGGAGTTCGAGGATGCGCTTGGCGATATTTCGGGCGGTGATGCTCTTGACGATTATCTGGCGGTGGAGCGCTACGAGCAGATTGTGGAGGCAATCCGAAATCTGGAAGAGAATTACCGAGTTGTGCTTGAATGCCGTTATCTGCATGAGATGTCGGAGAAGGAGACGGCGGAAACACTCGGGCTGGCGGAAAAGACAGTAAATGTCCGTATTTGGCGGGCCAGAAAGAAACTACAACAAGTGCTTTCAGAATACAGGGAGGCATAGCATGAGTCTGAATATAAATGGAAAGCGGCTGCTGTCGGAGGCGTTGGCAGACGCGATGGATCGGGATCTGGCGGATGTCCCTGCAGAGGAAGAGTTGGAAAAGCAGCATCGGTTTTCGAAAAAATTTGTAAGAAGGATCAAACAGATAGAACAAGGAATCGGGGACGAAGACGGTGTAAAGGCAGGAGCCGCAGGGAAAGCCGAAAGAGAGGCAGAGACAGAAAAAAAGGACGGAGTGAATAAGGAACAGAGGCGGGGCTTCGCGAGCCGCGGCAAAAGAGCACTACGTTACGGCGGCATGGCAGCGGCGTTTGTGTGCGTCATAGGCCTGGCGGCATTTTTGAGCGTGATGGGCAGGATGGGCGCATCGAAAAAGAATTTTTCCGGAGGTTCGCCGCAGTTGGAGGATACAGAGGAAAAAGGGGAGCAGAACGGCATTGACTCTGGAGACGGCGTATATGAAGAGGCGGTGGATACGGTGACAGATGACGAGAAAGCATCTGCGGATGACGCCGCCGAAGTACCCACGGACGAACTTGAGGAGATGACTAAGGAAGATGCTCCGGCAGGGGCAGAGGAAAACACGGATTTTGTAGGCGAACCGATGGCACCTGGCTGGCAGGAGCAGCTTCTGGCGGAGAGTGAAAAGGCGGCTGCGCTGATTTCGTGGCATTTGACGGCAGTGTACGATGGAATGAGCTTTGCGCTTTCGTCCGAGGTCGCAGGCTCCGGAGAAACAGGTGCTCCGCCGGCACCGCTGGTGAGTGTAAGCCGGATTTATGAGGTATATTGCAGGGAGAGCGCGGGTGAGTGGGTGCGGGTTTACCACACGGACCGCGATATGAGTCGGTGTGAGCCTGATACAGCCTGGGAGGATGAATATTTTATGCAGGAGCTGAACATGACAAAGCCGGGTACTTACCGCGTGGTACGGCAGGTGAACAGCTATCGGCAGGTATTGGAGCTGACGCTGGACCGGATGGATTGAGAGACGGAATTTGATTCGGGCATACCCGGATGCCAAAAGGCAGGCAAGAAAGGAGGAAATGAATATGAAGAAAAAAATGTGTGTAATGTTATTGGCGTTTTCGATGGCATTGTGTCTCGGAGCGTGTGGGGCGTCGGGCGGCAAGAGCAGTTATGACGCCGCACAGAGTGCAAGCGGAGCTGACACCAAGGCGGATGGGTCAGCGCCTCAGGAGTCAGAGTACTATGAAGTGGAGGAAGAAATAGCGGAGAATGCTTCGGCGGATGAGGCGGCAACAGATGACGCGGGGGAGCTTTCCACGGCGCAGGAGGAGGGAACAACGGATACGACATTGTCTGGGAATACCGCAAAGACGAATGAGAAGATCATTTACACCTACAACTATTCGGTGGAGACAAAGACGTTTGACGACTTCATGAAGAGTGTGCAGCAGCGCGTGAACGAGTACGGCGGCTACATGGAAAGCTCCGAGATTCAGGGAAATGAGGAGATGAATATCAGCCGTTACGCGAATCTGGTCATCCGCGTGCCTGCGGAGAAAATGCATTCGTTTCTGGAGATGGTGAAGAACAATTCCAACGTGACTTACTCAAACAGCTCGTCCGAAAACGTGACGCTCACCTACGTGGATATGCAAAGCCATGTGGAAGCGCTGAAGACGGAGCAGAAAAGTCTGATGGATATGCTTGAGCACGCCGATACGGTCGAGGCGATCATCACGATCCAGAGCCGTCTCACGGACGTGCGCTACGAGCTGGAGTCCTACGAGTCACAGCTTCGGGTGTACGACAACCGCATCAACTATTCGACGCTTTATCTGGATGTCAATGAGGTGGACCGCGAGAGCAGCGTCGCGACAAAGCTCAGCTACGGAGAGGAGATCAGCCAGGGACTTTCCGATACGCTCTACGGTATGGGACAGGGGCTGCGCGATTTCTCCATCTGGCTGATTGTGAATCTGCCGATTCTGCTGGTTCTGGCGGTTATCATTGTAATTATCGTGCTGATTGTGCGCGCGATGATGAAGCGGAGCGAGAGAAAAAATGCGGATTATATCGCCGCGAGAAAAGCGGGCGGAGCGTGGAGCATCGGCTTGCCTGGAAAGAAGGAAAAAGAAAGAGAAACGGGAAAGCCAAAGAACGAACAGGAATCCGGGGAGAAGAAAGAATAGAGACACTTATGATTGCCGCTCCAAAGGAGATGGCAGACATTGCTTTGTCAGACTGTTTTTAAGTGTGAAAAGGACAGGCGGTGCCGTCAGTGACGGACCGCCTGTTTTCCAATCCTGCAGTGATGCGATAGTCCTTTCTTGCGTTGTAGCAGGCGAGGATAACCGAACAGCTTAAAGAGTTTTCGTCGCCAGATTGCGCATGTCATTCTGAAAGCTGAACGTAATCACCTTCACATGACCGCCGCCCAGCATCCGCACGATATCGGCGCGAAGCCCGTCAAATCCATATCGAACCGCATACATAGTGCTTTTACCTCATCCTCCGTAAAGCCGGTGTATTTCTCCAAAGCTTTCTGGTTTATCATGGAATATTCGTAAAGCATGTTTAACGCCAAGTGCTGCCCGAATTTTTTGACGGGAAGAATGCCGGTCATATAGGCAAGAGCCACGTAAGGCTGATTTTTTAAGAGATCGCGCAGAAAATCAAGGTAACGCTTTTGCTGCTTCTCCGATTCCTGCCGTTCACGCATCACACAATCCCACTCGTCGATGCGGAAAACAAATTCCGCGCCTGTTTCTGCATAAAACTCTCGTAAAGCATCAGTCAGATTAAAATCCGAATGATTTAAAAGTTCGCCGTATTCCTTGTGAAGATTTTTTGAAACCATTTGTTCGAGATATTCGGTTTTGCTTTGGTTTTTCGCGCCGATCAGAAAATGCTGCATGTTCAGATAAATCACGTCATATTGGTTTAAATGCGATTCAGATAATATCCCATTTGAAACCTCCCCTATGCCGATTTTTCCTTTATTATAGGGGGAATCGGTGGAAATTAACAACCTACAAAAAACAGAACTGTGTGCTTCGATCAATCAGTTGAAAATTTGATATATCGTAGATTATTTGTAACAGTTCAGCTTTCGGCTTCGCTGTCACTATTATTTCTCAGCGTAATGATGGTATGAAACGTAAGCGTATTGTCATCGTAGTACATCTTCATGCTGCCCTGATATTTCTTAACGGTTTTTGGATACTCTTAATTCCTAGGCCATCGGGTACTGCGGAGGTGAAACGTGCAAAGGATTTGGATGTAACGGTGAGCTATAAACAGCAGTTTCTTGAGATCGGCACGGTGGCGTGGAAGAGCGTTTACACGTCTGAGGACGGGAAATTGAAGCTGAAATCCACTGGCGCATCGGAGAACGAAGCGTCAGAAAATGAGACGGAGGAGGAAACATCTACAGACGATGCGGCAGAAGGAGATGACACGGCGCAGGATGATGCAGGTGCGGAAGACGGCTCATCCGATACGAAGATGGTAGTTGCCTTTTCGCAGAT